>CAZYJF010000086.1:0-6182 GCA_964647715.1 uncultured Sulfurospirillum sp.
CAGTTCAAAAATGGTGTAAAAGAGGGTGGAATTATCGTAGTAGATCCTGATCTTGTGCACCCTAGCGATGAAGATAGAAAGAAATGGAACATCTATGAGATACCTATCATTAGAATCGCAAAGTATGAGGTTGGAAATGTTGTTACTCAATCAGTTGTTGCTTTGGCAATTGCACTAGAGATGACAAAAGTGATGGATCCAAATGAAGTTCTTGAAGCGATGAAGAAGAAAGTTCCACCAAAAGTTTTGGATGCGAACTTGAAAGCTTGGGAGCTTGGAACTAAGTATGCAAAAGAGGCATTAGCTTCTAAAGCTGCTTAAGTTTTTTTGGGGCTTATGAGCCCCAGCCGTGCATCTTTTGAGCTGATAAGATTTCGAAGTTTTTAAATGTATCGGCGATTGGATTGATGGCAACGAAGTTGCTATCTTCTAATAGTTGTGACAGCTCTGGCTCGTCTGTATCTTTTTTTGAAATAATTATCAGTTTTGCTCCATTTTTCATAATCGCATATATCTTTTTAAAAAAAGTCATTTTTTTATCAATCTCATCTAAATCAATACTCAAAAATAAAAAATCGTATAGTTTTGCATGTTCGTTATATCTGTGTTTATTGATATCAAGTAAGGTGGCATTTAAACCATCGTTCTTTAGATCATCAATGAAACTTTCATCTAAACATCTTAGATCATACTCATAACTGTTTAAAGAAGTAAGTTCTAATAAAGCGAAGGAGAGTTCAAAAGCAAATGAGCTGATATGGTAGATATTGATTGATGGAAAATCATTAGGTATGATTTGAAGTAGATCAACTATTTCACTTTTTTTGATGTCCATTTCTTCCTCTGTAAAATTTTTCTGTTATAATATCTAAATGTTTAGTTTTTTTAAAGAGATTGATCTTGGATTTAAGATACCAACTCCCTCCACTACTATAAAAGTAGCTATTACGGGGCTTAGTCAAAGTGGAAAGAGTGTCTTTATCACATCACTTATTAATCAGCTTTTGGCTAATGATAAGTTACCATATTTAAATGAGAAGTTAAATAGACCTTTTAAAGCTACCCTATTAGCACCAGATCAAAACTCTCCATATAGAAGATTTGAGTATTATAAAAATCTTGAAAGTTTTAAAAAAGATCCACCTTCTTGGCCAAAGCCTACAAGAGAGGTGACTAAAAGTACTCTAAAGCTTGAGATTAAGAGTGAGTATGCTCTGCTTGATAATCAAATAATTTATATTGAGTTGATAGATTATCCTGGTGAGTGGTTACTTGATCTTTCTATGCTTGAACTTGATTTTAGAACTTGGTCAGATATGACTTTGGATTTGGCTCACAGTAGTGTTAGAAAAAGATTTGCTCAAAAATTTTTCTCTTATGTAGAATCAGCAGAACTTTATAAAAAATCTTATGATAAAAGAACCGAAGAGTTGATCTGTGATAGTTATAAAGAGTATTTAAAATCACTCTATTATAATCATATGTTTTTTATTCAGCCTGGAAGGTTTTTAGAGCCTGGTGATTTGGCTGGTGATCCTATGCTTAATTTTGCACCTTTGCCTCATCCTGATAGTGGAGTTGTTGTAGAAGATGGCTCTATATATGATAAATTTAGGAAAAATTATGAGCTTTATTTAAAAGAGGTTGTCAATAAGTTGTATATTAACCATTTTAGAGAGTTTGATTCTCAAATCATTTTGGTTGATTTGATAAGGACTCTAGAGCATGGCAAAGATAGTTTTGATGATATGAGATTGGCTTTTAAACATATATTAAAGAGTTTTACCTATGGGAAAAACTCATTTTTATCAAATCTATTTACTACAAAGATAGATCATGTGATCTTTGCTGCTTCAAAAGCAGATTATATCCCAAGATCACAACATAATGCCTATAAAGATGTACTGGTAAAATTGATAAAAAATATTAAAAATGAACTTGAAGTTGAAAACACAAAGAGTGAGGTTACAATTCTTTCATCTGTAAAAGCTACTGATTATATCAATGTCAAGCAAGATGGAGAAGTTCTTGAGTGTATCAAGGGAGTAGTGGAGGGTGAGAGTGAGCCTTCTATCTTTTATCCTGGTAGAATTCCTGCTAATATAGACTCAAAAGAATTTTGGGAAAATCATGACTTTGAATTTCCTAAATTTTTACCAAAGAAGTTTCATTTAGATGAGGATGAGGCACTTGAGCATATCAGAATGGATAGGTTGATATATAGTTTGATAGAGGATCATGTATGAATAAAAAACCAAGAAGAATTGAGATCGATACCTTAAGCCTAGAGGATAGGCAGGGTAAAAGAAGTAGTGCTAAAGCTATTGCAAAAGAGTTGTCAATTGAAAATATTAATGAGGCACATAAAGAATCAGTAAAAAATGTCAAAGGAGTTGGCTCTTTTATAAAAAAGAGTGCAACTGTTTTGGGTCTTTTTGCTTCGATTGTGATAATTGGTACTTTGTATGATTCTTATATGACTCTTAGCTCCATGTTTCATAACTCTACAATTTTAGGGATAGTTTATGGTGGTTTGATACTTGCCTTTGTTGGGATAGTTTTAGGAACACTTTTTAGATCACACAGAGATTACAGCAAAATAAAAAGAGTCGATAAGTTACAAGAAGAGGGTGATGCTTTGGCTAAAAATCCCTCAAATGATGTATATGCATATGCAAATAATTTGATAAATATCTATAAAAATCATGAAGATAAGGAAGTAGCACAGGGTGCCAAAACTATGGAAAAAGAGCTTAATTCTTTAATAGATAGTGAAGTGATGGATAGAGTTAATGAATTGATACTTTTTAGATTAGATAAAATTGCAAGTGATAAAATAACAAAATATGCCTCTCAAACAGCACTCTCTACTGCTATTAGCCCTGTTGCTTTTATCGATGCTGTGTTAATTCTCTCTAGAAGTCATGTGATGATAAAAGAGATTGCAAAAGTTTATGGTCTTAGACCAAATTTTTTGGGTGAAATCTACCTAATCAAAAAAGTTTTTGCTGTTTTGGCATTTGCAAGTGTTACAGATATCATAACGAATCATTCAAGTGATCTTTTTGGTACCTCTGTGCTTTCAAAATTATCCTTACATTCAGCTCAAGGTATAGCAAATGGTATTTTGGTTGCTAGAATTGGTCTTGGAGTAATCAAATCAACTAGACCGACCAATTATGGGTTAAAAAGTAGAGGTTTTTTTAAGACCATATATAAGTCAATCACAAGACAGCTCTTTAATAAAGATAAATAGTTTGATAAAAGTTCTAATTTTTTAAATAGTTATAAAAATATAACTTTTATTCAAAATTGTAAAAATTATTTTAATCTCGCCGATATAACTTATAGTTTATATTTAGGAGAGATGTCGTGAGAACATTAGAGGATAATAAAACAAAAGATTATTCAAAAAATCTTGTATCACAAAGATTTAAAAAATCCAATATAGTTGTGATTAGTGAAAATTCATTGGAAGTTTATCTAATAAAAAAATATTTGCCTAAAGAGCAAGGATATAGAGTGATTGAGTCAAACTCTTTAAAAGATACTCTAAAGATTGTAAACTATCTTCAAGTTGATCTTATTATCGTGGATGATAAGATCAATGATGATAGTGGTATTGAAGTGCTAAAAAGATTGTTAAGTTATGCACCTTTAAAAGATACTCCTTTGATGTTACTTCTTTCTCATAGCTATGAAGATACAGAGCTTCCAAAATTCTCACACAATGTCGAATATATCAAAAAACCAATAGATGAAGCAATTTTCAAACATAGAGTGATGTTATTGGTTGATAAAGCACAAGGTGAGATTCAAAGAAGTTCATATTTTAATGTTTTGGCATTTGAAAAAATTGAAAAAGCAAAAGAGTATCTATCTATATATCATGATATCTTTTTAAAAGATTCGCATATGAAGCTTATCTATGACGATAAGAAAAAGAGTTTTGTAGAAGCAAATGATGCTTTTGAGAAGTTTTTTACAAATATCAGGCTTTTTAATAGAATATTTTTTAATAAAAGAGCAATTAAAAAATATCTGCCAAGACATGAAGAGGCAAATTATCTAAACTATTATGATAGTAAAAAGTGGATAGATATGGTGCTTTCAAATGATGAGTTTAACTACTCAATCAAAATAAAAAAGAGCTATGAAGAGTATAGTTTTAATATCATTGCACATAAGTTGGATGTATCTGAGGGTGATTTGTACTTGATTAAGCTTATAAATGTTTATGATTATATTCCTAGCAAATTACAGATAAAGAGTGCAAATTTAAAACTAAAAGAGCAAAATCTTAGTTCCTTTAAGGAGGATTTTTTAGCTCTTAGATCACAGATATTACAAAACTCTTCATATGATAAAACTGTTGAGGATATATTCTCAAAAATGAGTTCAAAACTATCAATCATATGTGATGATCCTAGTATCGTCAAAGGAATGGGTGATCTTAGCAATGATATATACAAGAGTATTTTAAATTTGCTAAAGCAGTATAAAGATAAAAAGATCACTTTAAATCAAAAAGATTTAGATGATAAAAGTCATCAACTTGAAGCTGGTATTTATGCTAAAGTTGATCTAAATTTGATGCTTGAATTGATTAGGCAGATAGTATCGTTGCAGGTGATTGGCAGTGATCTTGAAGTCTTGGTATATCAATCAAGTGATATGATTATATTTGAATTTGCACTTTTAGGAGATATTGATAAAGCTAACCAAAGTATCAAAGATTTGTGCAAAAAAATAAATGCTTCTATTGAGTTTATTGAAGAAGAGGATAAGAGTATAGTTGTTGTAAATATTCCCAAATAGCTCAAGAAAGAGGTAAATAAATAGTAAAAATTGCTCCATTGTTACTGTTTTTTGCCTCAATTTTGCCATTAAACTTCTCTTGTATAATCAATTTTGACATATAAAGACCAATTCCAGTAGAAGGGATCTTCTTTTTACTCTTGAAGGGTTCAAATATCTTAGATATTGGTTCTTCTTTGATACCACCTGCATTATCTTCGATTTGGATGATGATATGATCTTTTGTATCAAATAGTTGTATCTTTATAAATGGCTCTTTAATATCCCTTAACTTTATAGCATCTAAAGAGTTTTGAATGATTGAGAGGATGACATGAGCTAAAGAGTTTGGATTGGCATAAATTGTCATTTTTGACTTGAACTCTTTTTGAATTTTTATTCCTCTTAATGCTATGATACTATCAACAATCTTGAAGACTTGATTTATCGAAACGACAGGATTAAAGTCAGTATTGTCACTTTTTTTGTAAAAATCTTCAAAGTTTTTAATAGTTTCAGACATAAAATGGATGATCTCTTCATTATCTTCTAACTCTTTTTTTAGGGTTTCATCTTTTAGCTTTTTCTTTAAAAAAATATTATTATAATTTAGTTGAGCTAGAGGTTGTCTCCATTGATGAGCGATGATGGCTATCATCTCACCAAGTGCGGCAAATTTTGATTGTTCTTGCATGATTCTGTCTTTTAGCATATTCTCTTTTAAGATCTTAGTTGCCGGCCAAAAGATAAAAAGTGCCTCAAAGATCAGAGTCAAAAGTGTTAAAAGAAATATATAAAACTCCACTTGTTTTAGTTTGTTTGTGCTCTTTTGTGCATTTTCTATATATATTTGGGCTACTTTATCCAAATCTTTTAAGAGATCTTTTGAGTGAGTGAGCAGATAGGTTAAACTTCGACCACTTCTTTTTTCATAAAAATTTTCAGCCTCATCCAAATATCGATTTATTTTTTTATCTAGGAGCATCGGTTCTTTATAGTAGATCTTTTCAAGTTGGGGGCTAAGAGGGTGATTTAAGAGCTTTTTATGATTTTCTCTCATTAAATCCAATCTTTTTTTTAGATTTTCCATTTTGTAGTATATGGCATAGAATGAGATTTGTTGAGAGAGCATTCTCTGTTTTGCACTGATGTCGATAAATTCACCACTTCTTAGTTGGCTGTCAATTAAACGATTTAAATTAAAATATGCCAAAGTTGACAGCAGTGCTATTAAACTAAGAGCCAAAACATATCTTTTTGTCAAACTAAACTTTTTAATCTTCACAATGCATCCAAATCTTGATCTAGAACAATAATTTTATCATAATTTAGTGATAAAATTTGCTTATGCAAGAGAGTTATGAGATGATACTTAAGAGTAGTTC
>CAZYJF010000087.1:0-6170 GCA_964647715.1 uncultured Sulfurospirillum sp.
TGGTGGTCAAAAGCCATATATACACCATCTACATATGGAAGATTTGTTGTGATATCTTTGTTTGTTACTTCTATTTTTCCATCTTGCATATCTTTTGGATGAACAAACTTAATATCATCTATTAGATCAAGCTCCTTTAATAATACTGCACACACAAGCCCATCCATGTCGCTTCTAGTAATCAGTCTA
Source organism: uncultured Sulfurospirillum sp. (assembly GCA_964647715.1). Classification (GTDB taxonomy): domain Bacteria; phylum Campylobacterota; class Campylobacteria; order Campylobacterales; family QNZT01; genus QNZU01. The sequence goes on from CAZYJF010000087.1 coordinate 190, forward strand.
AACTTCTCTTTTTTCATGCCAATTCGCTCCTTCTTTAACTTTGAGTTAAACTAGAATCGGCTACAAGATAAAAAACTCCTAAATCACTCCAAAAAAAGTAATAAAAAACATACTTTGTGTATAAAAAAGTAACTTTTAGCTATTGATCTTCTCTTTGATGACTCTAGCTAAGTCTTGCATTTTGGATAATTTCTCATCATAAGTTAGTTCATCATCCAACATTATAGAAACAAATGCACTACCAACTATCACACCATCTACATTTTTAGACTTCTCTTTAGCAGTCTTCTCATTTACACCAAAACCTATATATATAGGAGTTTGACTTGACTCTCTGATATCTGATATGACACCACCTAGATCTTCACTAGCACCACTACCTGTGATCCCAGCATATGCGACAAGGTAGATAAACTTTGATGAATCTTTGACTATCGTTTCTATTCTCTGTTTTGAATCTGTTGGAGCAACGAAGCTGATATTGTGCAGTGAATTTTCTTGGCAGATCTTTGTAAAATCAAAAGCCTCTTCATATGGAAGATCAGGGATGATAAAACCACCAACTCCATACTCCTTTGCTTTATTTACAAATAGATCTAGACCCTTGTGATAAAAAGGATTCATATATCCCATCCATAGAGTATCAATCTCTCTTGCTATTTTACTTGAAACCTCAAAGAGATCATCTATTTTGAATCCTGTCTTTAAAGCTTCCAAATTTGCTTTTTCTATAACAGGACCATCAGCAACAGGATCAGAAAAAGGAACACCAAGTTCTAGTGTATCAACACCAGCCTCTTTCAAAGCAAGTGCAGCATCTACAGTAAAATCACAATCAGGATAACAGGTGGTGATATAAGCGACTAATTTTTTCAACAATAACTCCAATCTTTAGGTAAAAAGTCATTATAGCAAAAATTGATTTGTTAACACTTTGCTAACACAAGAGTTTTAAAATTGCTTTACTAAAATAAGGAGTGGTTATGAAAGTTATTAAAAATATTGCATTTTTAAGCTTGATTTCAGTAAATGCTTTGTTTGCAACAAATGGTGATTATCTCATAGGTCTAGGTCCAAAAACAAGAGCGATGGGAGGAACAGGAATCGCCTATTCACTTGGTGCTGAATCTGCATTGGTCAATCCCGCATTGATTGAGAATAAAAGAGTGATGTTTGGTGGGAGCTACTTCTCTCCGGCTGTTAGTTTTAAAAATGGAGTTGATACTACTGCGATAGGAGGTTCAAATTCAAGTCCTTCATATGAAGATAGCGATAAGGGAATATCTTTGATTCCAGAAATTGCCATCTCTTACCAGCTTGATGATGATACAGTTTGGGGTGTGGGGATGTTTGGAATCGGTGGTATGGGTGTGGATTACTATGATGACAAACCATTTTATGGAAATCCTTTCAAAAGGAGAAAACCAAGCCCTACTACTCCTCAAAATGAGTACATCGGTACTAAAAATGGAACAAATCAACTCACTACAAATATTCAAATCATGTCCTTTGCACTTCCATATGCCAAAAGGATTAATGAAAAGCTAAGGCTAGGGTTTGTCCCTGTTATCATGTATGGAGCATTTGGAATGTCATTTAACAGTGGAGCATATCAATTAAATGGGCAGGGTAAATTCCAAAATGTCAATACCGGAGCTGGGACTAGCGAGGATATAGGCTTTGGAGCACAATTTGGTTTAGGTTATAATGTGCAAGATTTTGAAGTAAAAGATGTAAAAGTTAAGAATCTTCAACTTGGTATGGTTCTCAAAACTCCTATAAAGATGACTTACAAGCATCAGATTTCTACTGCAACAAAAGCTTTTGGTTTGGAAGGCTTTAGTGATGATCTGACCCAACCAGCTGAGCTTGGTTTCGGTCTAGCTTACAAACTCGATAAAGATCAGACGATTTTATTTGATTATAGAAATATTATGTGGGGCAGTGCTGATGGATATAAAGATTTTGGCTGGGATAATCAAAATGTATTTGCTATTGGTTATGAGAAGTTAGGATTTGATTGGACTTGGAGATTTGGATATAACTATGCTAAGAGTCCAATCAGCGAACACAAGGGTGGACCGGCATTTGATCAAAATGGATTCAACTACAAAAACTACAAAGCGGCAGTATTAAACTACTTTAATCTTGCCGGTTTCCCTGCACTTCCAGAACATCACTTTACTTTTGGTGGAGGAAAGAGGATCAATCAACACACATCTCTTGACTTTGCTGTGGTTTATTCACCACAAGAGAAGGTTAGCTTTGATACTTCTGCACTCTCTCAAGCACAAGTCGCCAATCTAGCAGGAGGCAATAATATGCCGGCATCTGTGATGCAAAATCTATCAAAAGTTACAAGCAGTGCAAGTGCCAAGCACTCTCAAATATCTTTTACAATTGGCTTTAATATTAAGTATTATTAATGAACTTTAGATAAAATCCCTATATTAACCAGATATAGGGATATTATGAGCATTCAAACACCAAAAATAGACAAAAAAGTAACCGTTAGCACTATCAAGAATATGAAAGGTAAAGAGCCTATCGTGATGATCACAGCATATGATGCACTCTTTGCCAAGCTTTTTGATGGAAGTGTAGAGATGATCCTTGTTGGAGATAGCTTAAATATGAGCTTTTCTGGTAAGCCAGATACTCTCTCAGCAAACATGGAGTTGATGATATACCACACAAAAGCCGTTTGCAATGGAGCAAAATTGCCATTAATAGTGATAGATATGCCTTTTGGTTCATACACATCCAAAGAGCTTGCTATCAAAAACTCTATTCGGGCTTACCGTGAAACTGATGCACAAGCAGTCAAGATAGAGGGTGGAAAGGAGAGGGCTGATATCATCAAAACTCTCACAGACTCCTCAGTTGCCGTGATGGGACATATCGGTTTGATGCCTCAGTTTGTTAGAAGTGAGGGCGGATACAAAGTCCGAGGTAAAGATGAGGAGGATATCCAAAAGCTTATCGAAGATGCCAAGGCGATAGAAGAAGCTGGAGCATTCGCACTCGTTGTAGAAGGAGTAAAATCTGAAGCTGCCAAAAGGATCACAGAAGCAGTCTCAATCCCTACTATCGGAATAGGAGCAGGGAAGGATACTGATGGACAGGTATTAGTATGGAGTGATATGTTTGGATTTTTTGAAGATTTTAAACCAAAATTTGTCAAACGATACCTTGAGGGAGGAAAGATCATAAGAGAAGCACTTGGTGACTTTGTCGATGAGGTAAAGTCGAAGCAATTTCCAAGTGATGAATATACCTACTAAAGAGTATTGATGGAAAAACGCATAGTCGATGTAGAGAAGTTTGATTTTGAGAGTGATGATGAGGTAAGCCTTAGACCCTCTTCATGGGATGAGTATATCGGACAAGAAAAGATCAAAAAAAATCTACAGATATTTATAAAAGCTGCCAAAAAAAGAGGTGAGAGTCTAGATCATATCCTATTTTTTGGCCCTCCAGGACTTGGAAAAACCACTCTTGCAAACATCATCGCCTATGAGATGGGTGCAAATATCAAGACAACGGCGGCTCCTATGATAGAAAAGAGTGGTGATTTGGCTGCCATTTTGACAAATCTAGAGGAGGGGGATATACTCTTTATCGATGAGATTCACAGACTATCTCCTGCAATCGAGGAGATACTCTACCCAGCGATGGAAGATTATCGGCTTGATATCATCATAGGAAGTGGACCAGCTGCCCAGACTATCAAACTAGATTTGCCTCGCTTTACCCTCATAGGTGCTACCACAAGAGCTGGAATGATCTCATCTCCTCTTAGGGATAGATTTGGGATGCACTTTAGATTGCAGTTTTATTCAAAGCTTGAGCTTGGAGAGATCGTCCAAAGAGCTTCAAAAAAGCTTGAGTTTTTAAGTGATGATGATGCCTCAAAAGAGATAGCAAGAAGAAGCAGAGGAACTCCAAGAATCGCTCTAAGGCTTCTAAAGAGGGTAAGAGATTATGCGATGGTAGAAGATGAAGATAAGATCTACTTAGATCGTGCAAAATTTGCTCTTGATGAACTAGGTGTTGATGATAGGGGCTTTGATGAGCAAGATATTAAATTTTTAGAGTTATTGATGAGCAACAAAGGTCGCCCTATGGGACTTGGTACAATCGCCGCAACTTTGAGCGAGGATGAAGGAACCATAGAAGATGTTGTAGAGCCTTATCTCATAGCAAACGGTTATATCGAAAAGACAGCAAGAGGGAGAGTGGCTACTAGAAGATGTTATGAATATTTTAGACTCACTCCTCCAAGTGAAGATAGTCAAGGAACACTTTTTGAGTAGTGGAAAATTAGATATGAATATTCTTGGCGAAGCCAAAGCACAAGTTATAGGAATTTTAAAGGAGCTTTGCTTCTTTAAAAGGAGAAATTAGATATGAACAGAAAGTATTTTTTGTTAGGGTTATTTTTATTAGTGCTGTATGGGATGTGGTATCTATACCGTCCGTTTTTAATGCCTGTGTTTATCGCATCTTTACTAGCACTTGCAACAAACAATATCAACTTATTTGTCAAAAGATACATCAGATACGATATATTGTCTGCTACGATTATGACTCTTGGACTTGCACTCTTGTTCTTTGGACCTATCGTTTATGCATTAAATGGAGTAGCTCACATCGTAAATGATTTTGATCCGGCTGTGGTAAAAAAGATTGTGAGTTTGAAAAATTCACTACAATTACCAGATTATCTAGGGTTTGCAAAACCGCATATCAAGGAGTTTTTAGACTCTTTAGATCCTCAAGCCATCACCAAAAGTATAGTAGAATTTGCATCTGTATTGATAAAAAAGAGTGCAGGATTTTTCAAAGATATGGTCTTGATCTTAGTCTTTTATTTCTTTGTCAATCTATACTCAAAAGAGCTTACAAAATTCCTCAAAAGCATACTTCCATTTGATGAAAACTCTCCTTTTTTCCAAGAGATCTCAGGTGTGATGAGTGTAGTTTTTTATTCTACGATATTAAATGCTGTATTGCAAGGAGCTTTGTTTGCGATTATCGTGATGTTTTATGGATATGATGGATTGCTCTTTGGGATATTATATGGATTTGCATCCTTGATCCCAGTGGTAGGTGGACTAGTAATGTGGCTTCCAATATCTCTCTATGAGTATGCAAATGGACACACAAGTGCCGCTATCGTAATAGCACTCTATACGATTATAGTCATTTCCACGATAGCAGATAACTTCATAAAACCAGTCATTATCAAATATGTTCGTGAGAAATTAACAGACAACAAAACAGTCATAAATGAGATAGTGATCTTCTTCTCCATCATAGCAGGACTTACCACATATGGATTTTGGGGAATGGTACTAGGACCAGCGATCACGACATTTTTCATATCTCTTGCAAAGATTTATCAAGTAGTATTGGATGAGGAGAAACATAGTGCAAATTAGATGGCTTTTTTTATTGCTAGGCTTGAGCCTTTTTGCAAAGGGTGAGCTTAGTTATTTTGTTTCATCAAATGAAGTTGCAAATGCAAAAACAATTTTTTTGGACTTTGATCCAAACCATGAGGCAAAGTGTGAATATGTGGCATTTTTAGGGAAGAGATATCCTCTCTTTAAAATGCCTCATAGCGATACTTGTTATACCTTCTTGAGCACATCATACTACCAAAAGCCAAGACGAACAAAAGCGACTATCGTTTATAAAGAGGATGATCTTAAGAGGTATATTCCTATACACATAGATATCATAGATGGTCACTACAAAAGTGAAAAGCTAAGAGTCAATCCAAAAAAAGCAAAGTTTAGTAAAAGTGCAAAGATAAGAATCTCAAGAGAGTTAAAAGAAGCAAAAAAGATCTACAACAGCTATACAAAAACGCTTTTCATAGACTCACCATTTATACTACCCCTTCACAGCAAGATAACAAGTGCCTTTGGAAACAAAAGAGTCTTTAACAATATCTTGAAAAGTTACCACTCAGG
>CAZYJF010000088.1:0-5904 GCA_964647715.1 uncultured Sulfurospirillum sp.
GGTATAGAACAAAATTGATGGCAAAATCTGGCTATCAATTAAGACAATTCACTCAAGGTGATGGTTATCCAAATGTTTATGATGTGATTGACTTAATCGATGGTGATGGAAGCAGAGTCATAGTAAATATAGCTCTTGGTATAAATGATTATGGTAAAAGCAAATATGAGATAAAAGAGTTGTTAAAAAGTGCCATAAGAAAGATTAAAGATGCAAAACCAAAGACTCTTATCGTATTGACTACACCAAATAAACTCTTACATAACTCTTCACATACACATGATATTGATGCAGCTTATAGTGAAGTTTCAAGTGAGTTGGGATTGAAGCTTATTTGGGCTGGACATGATTTTGATAGTAACTATTACAATAGTGATGGAGTTCATCCAAATGAGAGTGGTCAAAAGAGGGTGGCAAGTTCTGTTTTGAGTGGATTGTCACTAGGAAGAGTCAGCAAGGATGATGATGGTGAAGATTGGCAGCAATGGGAGAATGATAGTGATGAAGATTGGCATCAGTGGGATGATTGATTTAGTTGAAACTAATCACAACTAAATCTAAAACTATCATCAAGTTCTAGTGGGAGAATGAGAGTTTTAAGACCTAAGGCTTTTGAACTCTCGCACAGTTTATCTCTCTCATGGTTTTTATTTTGAATATATTTATCATCATACTCCACATTTAATACCGGTTTTTTTGATTTGATAAATGGAATCAAAAGTTCGCACTCTTGGTATTTGTGACAAGATTCATTGAGGGCTAGATCAAAAAAAGGAAGAAGTTCTTTTACTTGTAAGAGATCATTTTTCAAAGCGATTGTCAAAGATTGCTCTTTTGCCCAAATGGCTAAGTTTTTATTGTATATGAGTTGATCCTCTTTTGTTATGTTGAAGCCACTATCTTCTTCATAGCTCATGATATTATCTGGTTCTATGGCATCACATCCCTTTGATTTTGCTAAAGAGATTCTTTTTTTCATGATCTTCCAAATTCGTTTGTCTTTTATATCAAGCCATCTCTCATCTTCCCAACCCTCAAGTGTTTTTCCAAGTGAATTTTTAGGAAACGAAGAGGCATCTTCTCTAAAATTCTCAAAACTTCCAGCACTAAAATAGCACATCACTTTTTTGCCATCTTTGTGCAGTGCTTTAATATCCTCTTTTGAATAGTCAAAGAGATCAATATCATAGAGTTTTACATCATAACTACTGTTGAGTTTACCTTGTAGTTGCCACTGCCACGATATATTAAGATCTGGCTTATACCAATTTACCCAAGTAATAGGAGTTTTTGTTATGATCTTCTTCCATGGACCATTTTCCACATCATCCTCATCTACAAAACTCCACTCAAGATAGTCGTTATCTTTTAGGTTTAGGTAATCAAACAGGGCTGGAGAGAGATCGATACCTGCATGAAAGTTGATAGTGTTTTTAGGTTTTTTAGAACCAAAAACATACTCTTTGTCATCTTCTCCAAAGGGCCCAGCATCCTCCCACTGGGCATAGGCTGTTTTTCCCTTATATGAGAGTTTTATCCAGCGATTTTTACATATGGAATTTGTGGAGTTTTTATCCTTTGCCCAAGGGATGAAGGTGGATAAGTCTCTTTTTTTAGAACCATTTGAGTCAAAGTCGTTAAAGGGTAGAGCCACATAAAAAGGATTTTCAAATGGAGTAAAATCGGAAGGGTGAAAATCTTCTCTTTTGTTTGGATCATCAACTCCTCCGTAATGAAGCATCCATATATCATCCCAGACACTGCTTTTATTTGGAATATTTTTATTTTCAACACTTCCTTTTTCCCCTATCCAAAATAGAGTTGCCATAATATTCTTGTGAAGAAAGTAGTTGTTTTTTTGCTTTGTTAAGCTAGCTTTATTGCTACTTCCACAAGAGATGATAAAAAATATTGTAAAAATATATATAAAAAATCTTCTCATATTTTATTCTCCATTCTAAAATCATAGCACAATTTTGGAGGGGTTAAACGGCTTAAAGTTGATTTTTTGTATTATTATTCCAAAAATTGGGAGTTTTTATGCAAGAGAAATGGATAGGTTTTGGGATCGCTGGGAATTTTGCTCACCATCTAGAGCAAGCAGGAGAGAGTGCTGATTTTGTAGATATCAAAGTTGATGACAAAGATGCTCCAAAGGGAATTTTCCCAACATTTGTACCAAATAGCAAAGATTTTATAGGAGTATATCCTTTCTCAAACACCAAGATCATAGCTCCAAAAAATAAAGATATACAGATGGAGCCAGAAATAGCACTCTTTTGTGATCTTGAGTATGAGAATGGAAAGGTTGCTAGTATCACTCCAACACACTTTTGTGCCTATAATGACTGCTCCATAAGAGTAGAGGGAGCCAAAAAAATTAGTCATAAAAAAAATTGGGGAGAGTGTTCTAAGGCATACTCAAATAACTTAATAGAGATTGATAAGTTTTCTAAGGGTGGAGTGATGGATAGATTCTCTTTGGCTTCGTTTATCGTAAGAGATGGCAAAGTGATAGAGTATGGGGAGAATAGCCAAGTCCTTGGATATAGCTACTTTTATGAAAAGTTGATTGATTGGATCAAGGATAAATTAAATACTCAAGAAGATATTGGACCACTTGAAAACCTTCAAGATCATCTAAAAACCGCGAAAAATCCAAGCAAAATGCTCATCTCCATAGGAGCTACAAGATATACCGATTTTGGCGAAAAGAACTATCTTAAAAAGGGTGACAGGCTTCTTGTAATCGCTTATGATCATACTATTTATAGTTATGATGAGATTTGGCAGATGATAGAGAAGGGTGAGTTTAAAAAGGATGGTCTGTCTATATTAGATCATGAGGTTTGCTAATCACTTTTTCATACTTTATATGAAGAGAATTTAAATGTTTTTTCAATCTCTGCTCACTCTCTATATAGCCTTGCTTCCACTGCTCTAGCTCTTTTTTCCCAAAAAAGAATCGGGCAGTTTTGTGGCTTTGCAAGTCAATAAACTCTCTCTCACCCAATATCTTTGGATGCTCTTCAAAGTAGTCTCGAATCAAAACAAGATATATCTCATGTCTTTTCGCAAGAGATTTTAGATCAATTGGGTCTAAAAAATCTCCTATGAGTATAAGAAGTGATCTATTTGGTAAAACTTTTTCTAGCTCTTTTATCTCTAAGTTCTGATCTAGAGAACTCTTTGATAACTCTTTTGGGTAGAGATTTAAGATAGATTTGTTTCTTGTGGGTGGGAGGGGTTTTATGGCTCCATTATGTGGTAAGAGTGGGTAGAGGATATTGCTTGATTGAATTATTTGGTGAAGATAGAAAGAGACTATATTTTGTAAAAGTTCAAACTTTTTTCCAAATTTCAAGGTGGAGGTGAGGTAAGGGAACAATGCGATGTTTGCAAGTTTTTCTTGGTAATACTGTTTTATATGAGGAGTTGAAGTTCTTGCAAAACTCTTCCAGTCTATTCTTTTTGCATCATCTCCTATATTGTAGTGGCTTAGCTCGGCAAAGTCATATCCCTCTCCTTTTAAGCTTGTAATGTTTTGGGCACTTTGATTTGCAAATATATCCTTTTTGCAGTGTGAGAGGATATCTGTTAGAGTTTTAATAATCTCTCCTTTATCTCTTTGAAACTGCCTCTTTTTTGATAGATAAGAGCTTCAAGATCATCGATAAATGGGTCAAATCTGCTCTCATCTTTTGAAAGAAGTAGTTTTAGAAGATTTTTGGGATTATTCTCTTTGGCTATCTCTTCTAAGATTGAATCATTGGTGTGAATTACTTTTGTTTTTGAGAAGAGTTTGAATTTGCAAGTTAAAAAACCACTGATAAACAAAAGTAGTCCATAAAGATAGGGTAAAATCTTTGATAGATCAAAGCTACTTGTGGGGTAAGAGTTTTGAGAGTCTAAGATCTTCTCTTGTGGGATTTTTGAAACTTCTATATGATAAGGTTTTGTTTTTAGGGTGTAGTAACTTGAAGTTTTTGGATTGAAGCATTTGATATTTGTTGAAGGTATGGTGAAACTTCTATCGGAGTTAAAGATATACTCAAATTTTAAATCTCCACTTTTTTGCAGAAATTTATCACTATCATTAAAATCAGGGAATAGATCATCGATACTGTTGTGTGATCCATTTCCTTTTATAGTGTAGGTGATATGCACAGGTTCATATGTGGCAACTTTACTTTTGTCTATGTGTGAGCTTATCGTAAAATCACCGATAAATTCAACACCTTTTTTCAAGGGTTTGACTTTAAGATTTAAGGGGTTAAATTTTAAGGTGGTATTTTTGGTATTTAACATTTCAAGTTCATCAAAACTTCCCGTTACAAAATCTTTTACACTTGCTTTGTTTGCCTCTTTGACGATGATTGATAGGGGAATGGAGAGGTTTCCTTCTTGCAATGGTTTTATGCGATATATGAACTTTGTAAATTTTCTTTCATCACCTTTTGTTTGGTCAGTTTTGCTGATTAGTTTAATACTGTATTTATCACTTTTTGGGATCTTAAAATCAAAAAACATCGCATTTTCAAGCTTTTTTTGAATAGCTTCTATTTTTAGAACTGTCTCCTCTCCCACGAATGGATTTTTTTTATCTACTGATATACTCACATCGCAAAGTTCATTTGCCAAAACAAAAAGGGGCAAAAGTATCAGAGTTATGATTTTACCAAGGCTTCTTTTCATCTATATATCCTTTATTGATAGTATCATAAGCTTTGTAACCTAATGGATGGGTTAAAGTAGCTTTGTTATTTGAGCTGGCACTTTTGCTTTTGTGTTTGGAAGTTTTTGAACCCTCTCCTTTTGATCCAAGAGAGGATCTTTTGGAGTTTGATTTGGAATTTTTCTTGGACTTTGGTGTTTTTGTATCTTTTTTGGCAGTTTTTGCATTTTTGTCTGCTTCTTCTTTGCTTTTTGATGCTGGCATATCTCTGTGTTTTGTGCTTTTTGCAATGATAAGTTTTAAATTATGTACTATTTTTTTATCCTCCTTAAGAGCTAAAGCCTTGATATAGCTTATTTTGGCTTCATCAAACTCTTTTAGTTTGGCTTGGGTATTTCCAAGCATAAAGAGGATTCGTTGTTTTTGTTTAAGATCATTTGCTTTTAGATTTTGATAGATAGATTTTGCTTTTTTATATTTGTGTGCATGGTAGTAGCTGTTTGCAAGATCGATTTGAGATTGCATCGTTTTGTGATCTATTAGTTCTAGCTCTTTAGCTGATTGCTTAAAATCACCCTTCTTGTAAGCTTCATTTGCTCTTTGGATATGTAGCCAATCAAGCATATTAGCATCTATATTATGTGAGATAAAGGGAAGAAGTAATAAGAACTTTTTGGGAACTAAGATAGAGTGCAGCAGGAAAAAAGTTATGGCAAAAAGAAGTGGTATCCAAAAGAGTGAGTTTAGATTTTTTTGACTCTTTTTTACTTTTTTTGCACTATCATTTGGAAGTGAAAAATGAAAGCTGTCATATTGGTGAAACTCCCCACCACTTAATTTGGCTAAGTATTTAAAAGATGGGTTTAGTCTGCTCAAAACTATTCTTCCTTCATCGTCTCTGATTGGATGATTGTACTCATCTTTTAGGATAGTTCCCTCTTTTGTAGCTGTGCCAATAGCTGTGATTTTGATATGATTGGCTTTGGCAAAATCTATCTCTTCTTTAAAGTCGATTTTATCTCCACCATCACTAAAGATGATGAGGTTTTTATCCTTTATCTTTAGCTTTGCAACTCTTTTTAACAGTGAAAGGATATTGGTTGATTTTGAGAGGATATTTTCTATCTTGATTGAGCCTATTGCACTTTTTAATAGTGTGTGATCGCTTGTTGGGGGTGAGAGAATCAGTGCATTTGAGGTAAAACCAAATAGAGCAAAGCTATCTTTTG
>CAZYJF010000089.1:0-5833 GCA_964647715.1 uncultured Sulfurospirillum sp.
TAGTGTGCTGCTTTATTATCAGAAGCATCAATGATGATATCTACATCTTTTACAATCTCTTGGGCATTTTCTTTATTTATACCCTCTGGATAAGTTTTGATATTACAAAATGGATTCACATCCAAAAGTCTTTTTTTGCCAGCTTCGACCTTTTTTTGACCGATTGTTGAGATAGTACAAAAGTGCTGTCTATTGATATTTGTCATCTCAAAGATGTCAGGATCAACTAATGTTAGATTTTTTACGCCACCTCTAACCAACTGTTCAGATGCAATACCACCAGTACCACCTACACCAATAACTGCGATTCTTACACTCATGATCTTCTCTTTCTCTTCTTCAGTAAAAATCATAGATGATCTAAACCATAATTTTTCATAAAACTCTTTTTCACTTATATCAATAGCCATTTAGTCTTCCTTTTATATTCACATCAGAATTTCATAATCTATTAGGTATAATATCAGAATAGATAGTAAAATGTAAAATAAATTTGTACTTTTTAGAGAGTATATTATATTCATGTTACTTAATGGTACATTCTATAAATAAAGATTATTGAGAATTTGTGACAGCTAAAGATATTAAAATACATAACATTTTTGATAATATCCCCTACTCAAAGCAAAATAACTGTACCTCATTGTGGGGCTTTAGTGCATTATTGGAAACAAATGAGCATACAATACTTTTTGATAGTGGAAGTAATGGAAGAGTATTGTTAAAAAATATGAAATCAAAAAACTTAGATCCCAAAAAACTTGATACTATTTTTATATCTCATGGTCATTGGGATCATATAGGTGGACTTGACTCTATCATAGAAGAAAATCCTGATCTTAAGTTGTATGTAACAAAGCATCTATCAAAAAACTTCATCAAAGATCACAAAACTCTCACCAAAGATGTAGTCGTAATTGAAGATACAATAACACAAATATTACCAGATATATACTCTAGTGGTGCTAGAAAAAAGAGTTTAGAGCAAACACTGATAATCGATACAGAAGAAGGCTTAATTATCGTTTTTGGATGTGCACACAGTGGTGTTGGTGAAGTAAGTCAATCAATTTATGAATATTTTAATAAAGATATTTTACTGATTATGGGTGGTTTTCATTTAGCAGAGAGTGTAGAAGATGATATCGTTAAATTGATAGATATTTTCAAAGAGACAAAGACAAAGTACATCGCTCCAACACACTGCACGGGAGAGTTAGCTAGAAAAATATTCAAAAGAGATTTTAAAGAAGCGTTTATCGAAGGTGGTCTTGGCTTTGGTATAACTTTTGATGAGAATGCAAATCTCTTGATATTATAATTTTTTTCGTATCAATAAAAAAGAGTATAGATTTATAGATATTGCCACAAGTACATATAGGACAACTGCTACGATATATGAATCAAAGATGTAATATCCTATGTATATAGCAAGTACTCTTAATATAAATTGGATGATCTGTATGTATAACTGCATTTTTTGTAAATTTAGTATATTAAATGTCATAGTTGTAGGAGGGTTGATAAAAGCAAACAAAGAAGCTATAACCATAATCTGAGCTATTTCTCCTGCTTTTGCCCACTCAGCCCCAAACAAAAATGAAAAAATCTCCTCACCAAACAATACGACTACTAAAAAAGGAAATGCATATATCTTTATGAGACCAACTGTCGTCTTGTAAAATAGCCCCAAGATTTTTTCTTTTTTAGCATACATCTTAGAGGCCTTTTGATAATAGACATTTCTAACTGCATTTGTCATTAATGTTGTAGGGGTCATAAGCATCCTAAAAGCCAAAGCATAATAGCCCACAGCCTCAGATGAAAATAGAACAGGAAATAAAAATATTGGTAAATTTTGAGATAGATAGTTTATAAGTGTAGTTCCTGTTTGAAATTTTGGAAAATGATCGTGCTTTTTTAGATTGAATTTTAATCTTCTCTTGGATATGTCTTCAAAATGAAGTGTGCTTTTTTTCATGTGAGTATAAAGTAGATACATAATTCCTAAAAAATCTGAAAAGATCTTACCTAACACTAAACCATTCATACCAAAGATATATCTAGATGAGAGTTGAGTTGTTACCGTACTGATAGAGCTAATTACTTTAGAAACAGACATATTTTTGTATAGTTCAACCCTGTTTGAATAGTTTTCAAAAATCTGTTGTAATCCCAAGATCAAAATTGAGAGTGGAATTAGCCAAATTAGGTAGCTTTTCCCATCAAAGATTTTATAGAACCAATCATAAAAAATCCAAATAACAATTAGTGATATCAATACCACAACAGATAAAATAAGCAAAGAGATAAAAAGTAAAGCTCTAGCATCCAAGTCTCGTTTTGGTAGAACAATGGCTTGTTCATATTTTAAGGAGGAGATTAAGCCCACAGCCATAGTTATAGAAAAGAACAGAGAGTAAAGACCAAATTCAGAGGGACTGTATAGTCTTGTAATAAGTGGCATAAAGACAAATAAAATAGCTTGAGATATGATTGAACCAGAAAGAAGTGTAGCTATTTGCCAAATATAGCGATTTTTCTTCATAGAGTCTAAAAATTTGATGCTATCTCCTTAAGTCTTTACAGAGACTGTAATTTTACTTACCAAGGATAGCATAAAAGAAGAAGTTCTTAACAAAAAATAATAAAAATAAGTTGAATTTTTTAAATCATGTTTATTTTATACACAGTTAGGGGCACCTATAAAACCTACCACCCCAAGATCAAAAATATTGCAGCGATAAAATAGTCTAATACAAATACAATTACAGCAGAGTTGACAACAGCCTTTGTAGTTGCCCTACCAACACCTCTTGCACCGCCACTTGTGTTGTAACCTATATATGTACCAATAGTTCCAACATAAAAACCAAAAATCAACCCCTTTAAGATTCCTGTAAAAATATCACTAAGAGAGATATAGATATTGATTGTGTTTAAATATTCACTTGGATTTATACCTAACATATATACTGATGTCATATATGCACTGATATTCCCCAAAAAATCAAATATAATAACAAGTATTGGAAGAGATATAGTAGTAGCTACGATTCTTGGCACTAGTAGATACTTTCTAGAATCGACTGCCAATGTATCCAAAGCATCAATTTGCTCGGTAACTCTCATACTTCCAAGTTCTGCTGCCATAGCAGAAATAGCCCGTGAAGTTAGCATCAAGCCTGCAAACACTGGTCCCAATTCTCTTGTAATAGATATAAATATAGGAAAACCCATCAGATTTTCAGCACCAAACTGATGAAAGCCCTGATATAACTGCACAGCAGAAACCATCCCAGTAAATATCGCAGTCAAAGCGATTACCCCGATAGATCCAACACCTACAACTACCATCTGCTCAAAGATCTCTTTGATTCTAAAAGGTGGTGTAAAAGCAAGTTTTATCATCTTGAACTGATATAAGGTAAATTTTCCCAAGAAATCTATCACATCCAACAATAAAAAATAAATTTTACCAAAAAAGGCAAAAAAATCTTCAATCAAACCCATATAATCCCTAAAAAGCACTAATAAATGAAAAATAAATATAACTTTATGCAAAAAAACTAAACTTTTTCGATACTTAACCGATATTGTTTTTAACTTGCCTAAAACTCTATTGGGCATATCATAACACAAGGAAGGGAAATCATGGCTGAAGCAGTAGAAACACAAGAGGTTGTAAGTGAGAAAAAAGGTGGTTCAAATATATTACTTATAGTTGTTGTAGCACTATTATTTGTAGTAGTTATAGGTGGGGCAGCAGCGGCATATTTTTTACTAAATAGTGACGATGAAGTGATAAATGATGCTACAAAAGCAACACAACAAACAGAAGTATCAAATAAAAAAGTAGCTACTACAAGCACTAGAGGAACTGACTATGCAGAAATTGGTCCAATCTATCCTATGGATCAGTTTATCGTCAATCTATATAATGAAGGAAGTAGTAGATACCTAAAAATTACACTGAATTTTGAATTAAATTCTGAAGAGTTAAATGCAGAGATGGATAAGAAAAAACCGCTAATAAGAGATATCGTCATCAAAACTCTCTCAGCTAAGACTTATGAAGAGATAAGTACAATCAAAGGCAAAGAGAATTTAAAAGATGAAATCGTTTCAAAGGTAAATCAAGTGATTACAGATGGTCAAGTAAAAAATCTATTCTTTACGGATTTTGTCATCCAATGATAGGTATAGATATAGTTGATTTAAATCGATTTGAAAAGTTCTTAAAAAAAGATAAGGCTCTTAAAAAATTTCTAAGTGATGAGGAGATAGCTCTCATCACTTCCTCACAAAGTGCTGCTGGTTTTTTTGCAGCAAAAGAAGCAATTTCTAAAGCTTTAGGTACAGGTATAGGAAGAGAGTGTGCTTTCAAAGATATCATTATCCATAAAGATGATTTAGGTTCTCCATACTTTACACTCAAAAAAGAGATAGTAGAAAAATTCCAAATAACTGGTTGTGATTTAAGTATCTCACATGATGGTGGTCTTGTCATTGCTGTGGCATATATCGACTCATCAAAAATGAAAAATAGACCACTCTTTCACTAAAAATTCAATTTTTTCTTCAAGCATTTTTATATTTAATTTAAAGAGATCAATATCTTTCATAGTTGTAAAAAAAAGCCAATTTTGGCTGTAGAAGTCCTATTTCAAGACGATTTAGTTACAACTAGAACAAGAAGGAAACTATATGCAAAAACAAGACAAAAAGATACTTCCGATCTTTATGGTGGTTGTTGCTCTTTTAGCCATTGGAGCAGTAGGAGAACTATTAGTCTCAATAGTAGAAAAATTAAAAGCAACTGCAAGTTTAAAATCTAAAGAAAATGTCACCTCAGAAGAGTTAGCTCTTCAAAAAGCAAGCTAATTTCAAAAACATATCACAGAGAACTTGTTAATTTATACTTATTTTTTACAAGTTCTCTACACCTCATTAATTAAAATAATTTATTTTTTTATAAGTATAATTAAATATACTCATCCTGTGAAGTTAAAAAAATTCAAATATATTGAGGTAATTATTTAATATGGTTAAATATTTTAAAAAATTTACAAACATTATATACCTTGTTACTCTTATGTTAATAGTGATATTTCTATTAATGATTCAAAGTGCTAAAGATTTGTTCGTTAAGGCTATCTTTAGAAACAACTCTAACTCATCAAATAAAGACAGACGCAGTCAAAGAAATTATTATATTGCAAAACAAAACAACACATAAGTAAATATAGTCTAAAATATCGCTCAAAAAGAGGATACCTACCCAATGTCAAATAGTTGTGAAAAAGTATATATCACTACTCCTATATACTATGTAAATGATGTACCACATATAGGTCATGCGTACACTACGATAATCGCTGATACATTAGCAAGATACTCTAGATTAAAAGGTTATGAAACTTTCTTTTTGACTGGAACAGATGAACATGGTCAAAAAATCCAAGAAGCGGCAAAAAAAAGAGGAAAATCTCCACAAGAGTATGCTGATGAAATTAGCTCAAAATTTAAAGAGTTATGGGATGAGTTTGATATCAGTTATGATAGATTCATCAAGACTACAGAAGAAGATCATAAGATAGGTGTACAAAAAGCCTTTGAAGTGATGTATGAAAATGGTGACATATATAAAGACAATTATGAAGGGTTTTATTGTGTTAGTTGTGAGACATTTTTTACTCAAACAAATCTCATAGAGGGTGGATTCTGTCCTGATTGTGGAAAAGAGACTAGTGTTGTAAAAGAGGAGAGTTATTTTTTTAGATTATCAAAATACCAAGATAGGCTCTTGAAGTGGTATGAAGATGATGAAAAT
>CAZYJF010000090.1:0-5785 GCA_964647715.1 uncultured Sulfurospirillum sp.
AAGTCTCATTTTTCCGGCATCTTTGGCACCGTTTTCGCCACCATATTTGATAAAGTCATCATAAGAGATCACTTCAGCTCTGATAAATCCCTTTTCAAAATCGTTGTGGATTACTGATGCAGCTTTTGGAGCTAGCCATCCGTTTGTGATAGTCCATGATCTTACCTCTTTGACCCCGGCAGTAAAGTATGAGATGAGATTTAGTTTGGAAAATGAGCTTTTGATTATTTTTTCGAGTCCACTTTCACTAACTCCTAGGCTCTCTAAAAACTCTCTTGCCTCTTCATCTTCAAGAGCTACTAACTCTTCTTCTACCTTTGCACACAGCTTTACCACATCTCGGTTATGAGAAGTGGCATATTCTTTTAACTTTTTAACATAGTCATTATCCTCTAAAAGTCCATCTTCATCGGTATTTGCTCCATAGATTACATCTTTATTTGATAGAAATCTAAGCTCTTTATCAAGCTCTATAAAGTCCTCATTATCACTATCTTCAAAGGTGCTGACAGGTTTTAGATCATCAAGATGCTCTTTTAGTTTTGTTGCAATTTCAAGTTTTTTGATAGCATCTTTTTTACTTTTTGCCTCTCTTTTTAGTTTGTCAATCTTTTTATCAAGTTGCTCAATATCGGCAAAGATTAGTTCGCTCTCAATGATCTCAATATCTCTTATAGGATTGATATCTCCTTCAACATGGGTGATATTTCCATCATCAAAACATCTAACCATATGCAAGATCATCTCTACCTCACGAATATTTGAGAGAAACTTATTTCCAAGACCCTCTCCTTTGCTTGCACCCTTTACAAGTCCTGCAATATCAACAAAGTCGATAGTTGAGTATTGAATCCTCTCTGGATTTACGATCTTTGCCAGTTCATTTAGTCTTGGATCAGGAACAGGTACGACTGCCTTATTTGGCTCGATTGTACAAAATGGATAGTTTTGAGCCTCGGCATTTTGAGCTTTTGTCAGGGCATTAAAAGTGGTCGATTTTCCCACATTTGGAAGTCCTACAATTCCTACACTAAGACCCATTATTTCTCCTTCTTGTGATAATTATTTAACTTATATTGATGATCTTTTAACCAGTAAAGAGCCATTCTAACTCCTGCTCCACTAGCTCCTGCTTGGTTGTATCCCCAATCTTTTTCTATATATGCGGGACCAGCAATATCAAGATGAAGCCATTTTTCTTTCAACTCATCACTTACAAATCTATCCAAAAATAGTCCAGCAGTTATCGCTCCTCCATATCTTGAGCTTGATATATTTGAGATATCTGCGATATTGCTTTTTAGAAGCTCTTTTAGGTAGTCATTAAATGGAAGTGAACTAGCTAATTCTCCACCTTTTTTAGCAGAATCCATCATCTCATGTTTTAAACTACTGCTATGTCCCATCACACCCACAGTATATTCTCCAAGTGCTACTACACAAGCTCCTGTCAATGTAGCTAGATCAACTAAGTAATCAGGTTTTAACTCACTTGCATAGCATAAACAATCAGCCAAAACCAATCTACCCTCAGCATCTGTGTTTCTTACCTCTATGCTCACTCCATTTTTTGCTACCAAAACATCATCAGGTTTATAGGCATCTCCACCTATCATATTTTCACATGCTCCAATTACCGTGTGTATCTCAAATGGAAGATCTAGATTCGCCGCACCTTTTATGATCCCAAGAGCTGCAGCTGCACCGCTTTTATCTGCCTTCATACTTACCATATGTTCACTTGGCTTCAGACTCAAACCGCCACTATCATAGGTAAGCCCTTTACCTACAAAAACAAAACTTTTCTTCGCATCTTTTGGCTTGTAGCTAAGGTGGATAAATCTAGGAGGATGAGCACTAGCTCTTGATACTGCTAGAAAGGCTCCCATATTTTGCTCTTTTAAAAACTCTTCATCTCCTATAAAAACATCGATATTTTCAAATTCATCTGCAATCTCTTTGGCTTTTTGGGCAAGTTTTTCTGGAGTCATATCATCAGGTGCTAAATTGACAATATCTTTAGCAAAATTTGTTGACTCACAGATAGCTTTAGCCTCATTTAGTGCATTTAAGGCAGGATCATAGTTTAACTCTTTATCACTGTACTCTTCAAGTGATATTGTCAGTTTTTTTAATGAACTCTCATCTTTTTTACTCTTATAGAAGTCAAATCTATATGACCCAAGAAGTGCTCCTTCAACGATAGCTTTCGTAAAAATAGGTGGGCAGTTTAGCACATATGAACCTACCTTTGCACTCTTGTAAGTGGTCTTTGAGAGAGTTTTTAGTGCATTTGAGATAGCGATTCTAATTTTTTCTCTATCAAACTCTCCAACTCCCACATAGATTCTATTTGTGCTAGAAATTAGGGCAGTTTGTTTATCCTCACCCTCAAATCCAAGCTTTTTTAACTCACTCTTATCTCTTACCCACTTATGATCTAAGTTTTTTTCCAAGACTAAAATGATCTCGCATTCACTATCAATCTCATCTAATCTCTTTTTACTAATCTCTATATCTATCATTAACTTCCCTTTCTTTGATCTAATTTATTTTCTAATCTCTCTATCGCTTTGTGTGCACTAAAAATCAAAAGCAAAGCAAACGGCAGTGCAAAATACCAATGTGCTTTGGCATAGTGAAGAACCCTTAAGAGTTCATCCCCAAAAAGATATGCCAATGTGATGGTAATCGCCGCCCAAACCCATGCACTCAAAAGATTGATAAGTGCAAATTTTTTAGCACTATATCTTGTAAGTCCTATAGACATTGGAATAATAGTTCTTAATCCATACAGATACCTTTGTGCGAAGATAAGAGGCCAACCATACTTTTGAAGAAGCAGATGGGCTATGGCAAACTTTCTTCTATGTTTTTTAAACTTTTTATGAATATATTTTTTGGAGTATCTACCGATATAAAAGTATATTTGATCTCCTACAAATGCCCCAAGACCTGCCACAAAGATAGCAAGTCCAATGTTCATATGACCGGCAAAACTAAGCATCCCAGCCATTATAAGACCTAGCTCCCCCTCCAAAATACTCCAAAAAAATAAGATTATGTACCCATGCTCTTTGAGTAACTCTAATAGATACTGTTCCAAAATTAACTTTCAAAGTCTAATAACTGTTTTGCTTGGATCATATCTTTATCTCCTCTACCAGAAAGATTTACCAAGATAAGCTTATCTTTTATCTCATCTTTTTCAAACTTCTTAAGATATGCAATCGCATGGGAACTCTCAAATGCAGGGATAATTCCCTCTTTTTGACTAAGCCAGACAAAGGCTTCTAGAGCTTCATCATCTGTGATAGATTCGTACCTAGCAGCACCAAGCTCTTTTAAAAAGGCATGTTCTGGACCAATACCGGGATAATCAAGACCTGCTGAGATAGAGTGGGCTTCTAGAATTTGCCCATCTTCATCTTGCAGAAGATAGCTCATTTGACCGTGCAGGACTCCAGGACTTCCTTTGGCAAGGCTTGCTCCATGTTTGCTATCAAGCCCTAATCCTCCAGCTTCTATCCCTATGCAGGTGGTATTTTTCTCTTCTAAAAAGTGGTTAAAAATCCCCATAGCATTACTTCCACCACCAATACAAGCGACTACAAAGTCGGGTAATCTCTCTTCGACTTCCAAGATCTGTCTTTTTGCTTCCCAAGATATGATTGATTGCATATCTCGTATCATCATAGGGTAGGGGTGAGGACCCGCAACCGTTCCTATGATATAAAATGTATCTCTTGCATGTGTTACCCAGTGCCTGATAGCATCATTCATCGCATCTTTTAGAGTCTTGCTTCCACTTTTTACACTGTGAACTTTGGCTCCAAGAAGTTTCATCCTAAAGACATTTAACTCTTGTCTTTTGACATCCTTTTCACCCATAAAGATTTCACACTCCAAGCCAAATAGAGCTGCTACCGTTGCAGTAGCTACTCCATGCTGTCCTGCTCCAGTTTCGGCGATGACCTTTTTCTTTCCAAGTCTCTTTGCCAAAAGTGCTTGAGCGATAGTATGGTTTATCTTATGGGCTCCTGTGTGGTTTAGATCCTCTCTTTTTAGATAGACCTTTGCTCCAATCTCATCTGAGATATTTTTAGCAAAGTATAAAGATGATGGACGACCGACATAGTTTTTGTAGTAGTAATCAACTTCACTCCAAAAATCCTCATCAAATCTATACTCTTGATAACTCTTATCTAGTTCAAGAAGGGCGGGCATCAAAGTTTCAGGTACATATCTACCACCAAATTTACCAAAGTGTCCTAGATTATCTGGGTCATATTTTGAAGCTTTAGGAATATAGATCATTTCACATCCAATACACTATAAACAGAAGTTATTTTCTCTAACTCTTTTTTGCCATCAAGAAATGAGAGGTTTAAGATCATACAAGCTTCAACACACTTGGCTCCTGCTTGATTTATGAGTTTTGCAGCTGCTACTGCAGTGCCTCCTGTGGCTATTAGATCATCAATCAACAGTACTTTGGGTTCTTCTTTATCACCTTTGAAAGCATCGATATGAATCTCCACCTCGTCAAATCCATACTCAAGGGCATATTTTTGAGAGATAGTAGTATATGGAAGTTTTCCAGCTTTTCTAATAGGAACAAAACCCTTGTTTAGCCTATCTGCCAAAGCAGCTCCAAAGATAAATCCTCTACTGTCAATTCCTGCAACAAAATCTATCTCTAGTTCTTTATACCTTCTGTGAAGGTGATCCATCAAAAAAGCAAATGCTTTTGGATTGTTTAAAAGTGTAGTAATATCTTTAAAAACAATCCCTGGTTTTGGGAAATCTTCCACATCTCTTATCTGATCTAACAAATACTCTTTATCGTTTTGACTTAAACTCTCCAAGATATACCTCAATCTTTAAATAAAAATATTTTCATACCGATAAACAACAGTACCAAAAACCCAAAAGCTACATATCCAACCGTCTCAATTCCCATAATATTCCTTTAAATCAATGCATCAATTCTATCTTGAAGCTCACGAATTCTTTTTTGAAGCTGTTCATTTTCTAGCTTCATTTGAGAATTTTTAGCTCTTAAAGATTTGATGTCATTTCTAACTTTGTTTAGCTCATCTGTTAGTATATCAATATTTCCTATTGATCTTTGAAGTTGTGTCTGATACTTCCTGATTAGGAGTTGCTCCTCTTTGATAGCCTCTTTTTGTTTTGCATTAAACTTTTTCTCTTTTTCAAGCAGTGATTTTGTGTAGTTTAGATTAACAAGCAGATAGATGATGGCAAAGATCAGTATCGTATATCCTATCCAAGAAAACAACATTTTTAAATCTCTATCTTCTTAACTCTGTTTTGATGTCTGCCACCCTCAAACTCACTCTCTACAAAGGTTTTTAGTATCGATTCAATCACACCCATCCCCACAACTCTTTCTCCAAAGCAGATCACATTTGCATCGTTGTGTTCTCTTGCCATTTGGGCAGTGTAGGCATCGTGGCAGAGTGCAGCTCGAATACCTTTATGTTTGTTTGCAGCAAGACTCATACCAATCCCAGTACCACAGATCAAAATCCCATAGCTACCCTCATCATCCAAGACTTTAAGGCAGAGCTTATGAGCAAAATCTGGATAATCAACTCTGTCACTGTTAGTGGGTCCAAGATCTACTACATCGCATCCTAAATCTTCAAGTATCCCAATAACTGAACTTTTAATTCTGTATGCTGCGTGATCTGTTGCTATGTAAAATTTCATTTTCTGCCTAAGATTAAATTATTTGATTCCTCTGGTTTACTTTTTGTTC
>CAZYJF010000091.1:0-5784 GCA_964647715.1 uncultured Sulfurospirillum sp.
GGTGCAAATGATGTCGCTAACAATGTAGGACCTGCGGTTGGAAGTAAGGCTTTGACGATGGCTGGTGCTATCGCAATCGCTGGAATATTTGAGGCAAGTGGTGCTTTGATTGCTGGAGGTGATGTAGTCAAGACCATAAAAAAAGGTATCATAGATATCAATGCCTTTGGTGGAAATACAGATACTTTTATCTGGGCTATGATGGCAGCTCTTTTGGCAGCCGCACTTTGGCTGAATCTAGCTACCTACTTAAAAGCTCCAGTATCTACAACTCACTCGATAGTTGGTGGTGTTATGGGTGGTGGTATCGCAGCAGCAGGATTTTCGATAGTAAACTGGGCAACTATGGGTAAGATTGCAGCATCATGGGTGATATCTCCAATTTTGGGCGGTTTGATAGCTGCTGGATTTTTGTATGCTATAAAAAAGACTATTTTTTACAAAGATGACAAAGTCCAAGCAGCCAAAAAATGGGTGCCTGTATATATATCTATCATGTCTTGGGCATTTATAACATATCTAACCCTCAAAGGTTTAAAGCATGTATGGCCAGATATCGTATCTTTTGTAAATGAAAATCTCTTTTTTAGCTTAGAAGCTAGTAAAAAGCCTAGTTTTTTAACTGCACTTATCTTTGGTCTGATAGTAGCAGCACTCATATACATGATACTTAAAATCAAAATGATTAAATCTACAAAAAATATGAAAAATGACAAAGCAAGTGTCAATGCACTCTTTACTATCCCTATGATCTTCTCAGCGGCACTTCTTAGTTTCGCTCATGGTGCAAACGATGTCGCAAATGCAGTAGGACCTTTGGCTGCTATTAATGATGCTATTGTTAGTGGTGGAGTAAATACCAAAGCTTCTATACCAGTGTGGATTATGGCAGTTGGAGGTTTAGGAATCGCTATAGGTTTGGCACTTTATGGACCAAAGTTGATAAAAACTGTAGGAAGTGAGATCACAGAACTAGATCAAACAAGAGCTTTTAGTGTAGCAATGGCAGCAGCTATCACTGTAATCATCGCTTCTCAGCTAGGACTGCCTGTAAGCTCCACACATATCGCAGTAGGTGGTGTATTTGGTGTAGGATTTTTAAGAGAGTGGATTGATAAAAACAAAAGAGTTGATGTAGTTGTAGCACATAAACATGAACTCATGGATGAGGAAGAGAGTCGATTAAAAGCACTTATGAATGAGCTACATGCACTTGAAAAAAAAGATGGCAAGAAAAAAGAGGATTATAAAAGAATAGTTCAACTTTATCAGTTTATTGATGAGAGTGAAGATAACATCAAAAAAATCAAAAAATCTATAAAAAATAAAGAGAAACAAAAGTATGTAAAAAGAGATGCTCTTACGAAGATCATAGCTGCTTGGCTTATCACAGTACCTGCAGCTGCAATCATCGCAGCTTTGATCTTCTTTGTTATGAGAGGGATGCTTTTATAGTGGCTATTCAAGATATAGTAGTAACTTTGGTATTTAGTATAGTTCTTCTTGGGATTATGCTATATCCTTCTATCAAGATAGCAGATAAGATAGATGAAACAAAACAACTCTCAAAAAATGGCTACCTTGCCCTAGCCATAGGTATAGATATCATCCTCTCTGTTATAGGTGGTCTGTTTTTATCATACTTTTAAAGCCTCTTTAAAAATTGTGTTATAATAAAACAAATTAATATACGGAAAATGATTTGAATCTATTATCGCTTGATTACCGTGATCCCTTGTATGGGATAATCGTTCTTATTATTATCATCGCTATTATTTCGTTTAGCTCCTATTGGTGGGGTGTTTTTAAGAGTAAAGATGAAGAGACAAATATCAAAAAATTTGTCAAAAAATTTGACCAATATGATAGCTTTAACGACTATAAAGAACTCATCAAAAAGAAAGATTTGCCTACAGAATCAGCTATCTTGATGGCTCTTACCTATGAAAAGAGTGGTGAATATGAAAAGGCGATAGAGATCTATCTAGCCCTACTTAAAAATGCGATTGGACCAAATAAAAGAAAAGATATATTGACACTTTTGGGAAATACTTACTATAAGGCTGGGTTTTTTAGAAAATCAGAGGAGATTTTACTGACAGCTTTAAGACTCCAACCCAAGAATGAAGAGGCTTTGACTACTTTGAGTGTGATCTATGAGATACTTAGAGAATATGACAAAGCTTTAAATGTCTTAGAAACATTAGAAGAGCTTGGAAGCCCTACTAAAGAGAAAAGGTTGTATTTTAATACACTAAAAATAATCAATTCCAAGACGATGACAAATGAACAAAAACTCTCAAAGCTCAACTCTTTGGACCTGCAAAGTAGAATAGTTCAAAGAAAGATCATAGAGTTTATCACTATGAATAAGATGCACTTTGACAAAGAGTTGCTTCGTAGTCTTGATCTAAAAAATGTCATCGATCTACTATGGACAAGTGATTTTAAGATGTTTGATAAAGATATCATCAAGGAGGATAAGGTTTTAGGTGAAGTATTTAGTGCAAGGGGTGATATTGACACTGCTGTTGGTAGTGATAATTTTGAATTAAATATCCTCATAAAACTAAATCAAGTGGGTGATAAGAGTGCTGATCTAAGCTTCTCCTATATCTGTGATAACTGTAAGCATCTTTTTCCTATATACTTTTACAGGTGTCCAAAATGTAGGCAGATAGATACAAACGATATAGAAACAAATCTAATAAGAAGAGGGTATGAAAAAGGTTCATTTATATAGCGACGGCTCAAGCTTGGGAAATCCCGGTAGTGGAGGATATTGTGCTTTATTAAAATATATGGGGCATGAAAAGATAGCAAAAGGTTCTCAAAAGATAGCTACAAATAATCAGATGGAGCTAAAGGCGGTGATTGAGGGGCTAAAACTCTTGAAAGAGCCATGTGAAGTTGAAGTAGTAAGCGATTCATCATATGTGGTCAATGCTATAAATGACTGGCTTGATGGATGGGTAAAGAAAGATTTTAAAAAAGTGAAAAATGAAGATTTGTGGAGAGAGTACCTTCAAGTCGCAAAACAGCATAAGATAAAGGCGATTTGGGTCAAGGGGCATAATGGTCACGAAGAGAATGAAATATGTGATAAAATAGCCAAAGAAGAGGCTGAGTCAATAAAATAGGAGCAACTATGTCAAACAATTGTAGTCTTGAGAAGAGAATAGATTACCAGTTTAAAGATAAAAAACTATTAGATGAAGCACTAACTCACAAGAGTTGTAAGAAGCCATATAACAATGAGAGGCTTGAGTTTTTAGGAGATGCAGTGCTTGATCTAGTCGTTGGTGAATATCTATACAAGAAATTTCCCGACTTTCATGAGGGAAATCTTTCAAAACTAAGAGCATCCATAGTGAATGAAAAAGGGTTTCAAAAATTTGCCCAAGAGTTAAACTTAGGAGAGTGTATCCATATATCTATAGCTGAAGAGAATAACAATGGAAGATCAAAAGCTTCCATATGTTCAAATGCTTTTGAAGCTCTCATGGGAGCGATATATCTTGATGGAGGATTAGAAGAGGTAGAGAAGATCACTATAAAAGTACTTGAAAAAGTCTATCCAAATGTCGATCTTGCGACAATTTTTAGAGACTATAAAACCACTCTTCAAGAGATAACTCAAGCCAAGATGGGAGTTACACCTGAATATGTCTTGGTCAGTGCAACAGGACCAGATCATAAAAAAGAGTTTGAGATCATGGTCAAGATCAATGGTAAAGAGTTTGCTACAGCTAAAGGAAAAAGCAAAAAAGAGGCTCAACAAGAAGCGGCAAAAATGGCATTGGAGATATTGGAGAGGGAAGAAAATGGGAGCAAATAGTTTTGGAGTTAAGTTTTGTATGACCACTTTTGGAGAGTCGCATGGCAAGGCTATTGGTTGTGTGGTCGATGGGGTACCTGCAGGTCTTAAGATAGATGAAGCTTATATCCAAGAGGAGTTAGATCGTAGAAAACCAGGACAAAATAGATTTGCAACACAGAGAAAAGAGGATGACAAGGTAGAGATCTTATCTGGAGTTTTTGAGGGGTTAAGCACAGGAACTCCCATCTCAATGGTGATCTACAACACAAATCAAAAAAGCAGAGATTACTCAAACATAAAAGATCTTTTTCGCCCATCCCATGCAGATTTTACATACTTTCATAAATATGGACTTAGAGATTATCGAGGAGGAGGCAGAAGCAGTGCTAGAGAGACAGCTGTGAGAGTTGCAGCAGGAGCGATAGCAAAACTGATGCTCAAAGAGATTGGAGTGGAGATTAGGAGTGGGATTTTTGAGATAGGAGATATCCAAGCCAAATCATTTGACTTTGAATACCCCAAAAAGAGTCAAATCTATGCCCTTGATCCTAGTGTAGAAAAAGTTCAAGAAGAGTTAATCGATAAAGCTAGAGAGTCCCACGACTCCATAGGTGGTGCTGCACTTGTTCAGATACTAAGATCACCCATAGGGCTTGGTGAACCACTCTACTATAAACTAGATGCTATCTTATCAAGTGCGATGATGGGGATAAATGCCGTAAAAGCCGTGGAAATTGGAGAAGGGGCAAATGCCAGCAGATTAAAAGGCTCTACTAACAATGACCAAATCTCCAAAGATGGCTTTTTGAGTAACCACAGTGGAGGAATATTGGGAGGAATTAGCAATGGTGATACTATTGAGGTTAAGGTATATTTCAAGCCAACTCCTTCTATCTTTAAAGAACAAAAGACGATAGATACCAATGGCAACGAAACTACGATGAAGCTAAATGGCAGACATGATCCATGTGTAGCTGTGAGAGGTTCAGTAGTAGCAGAATCTATGGCAGCTCTTGTAATGGCTGATATGGTGCTACTCAATCTTGGCTCAAAAATGGAAAAAGTCAAACAGTACTACAGTTAAAACTCCCCTAAGTGGGGTAGCTAAAAAATATTCTCTTAAAGAGTTTTGACTATAAACTCACTTCTTACTAAAAGTTCTCCATCTGAGTAGATCTCACCTTTGAAATGATCTCCTATACTAAAGCTACCTACCCCTTTAGGAGTTCCACTCATGATGATATCACCATCTTCTAAGCTCATAAAGGTAGCGATCTCATCTAGTATCTGCTTAGGCTTATAGATCATAAGTTCGTAGTTTGCCTCTTGAATCAATTTATCATTGATAAAGAGTTTCATCACAAGAGTTTTGATATCTCCATCATACTTGACAAAGTCCCCAAAAACAGCCGATCTATCAAATGCCTTGGCTCTCTCCCAAGGAAGTCCTTTTGATTTTAGGTAGTTTTGCACTTTGGCTTTGGTAAGATCAAGTCCAAAACCCACACCCTCAATCTCTCCACCCTCAATCAAAAAGCAGATCTCCCCCTCAAAGCGACTATCTTCATCGATAAAATATAGAGTATCACATATCGCAGAGTTTGGCTTGTTAAAAAGTACCATGGAGCTAGGAATTTCGTTGTTTAGCTCCTCTATATGCTCAACATAGTTTCTACCTACACACACCACTTTAGATGGTCTAATCGTTCTTTTTTCATATGTGATCTTTCCTTGAGTAGCCATATATATTCCTTAAATAAAATTATCATCGATTATCTCATAAATCATCTATTACATTTCTTAATAGGTTTTTCACCCATCTACAATCTCATCAAACAAGCCCTCGACACCTCTTTCAATCATCTCATAGACTCTTTTAAACCCACTAAAATCTTTAAAATAGAAAGGATCTGGTATATCAGCACCTTTTAGATCGCCAAACTCTCCAAGCAGTCTTACATTTT
>CAZYJF010000092.1:0-2240 GCA_964647715.1 uncultured Sulfurospirillum sp.
AATAGCCTGTAGAGTGAAATAGTTTTTGCCAAAGCCTTTTGGAGTTTTCATGAGGATTATGTTAGCTAAACTTTTCTTTTTTTCTTTTTTGTTCCATCTTAATATAGATATGCAATATATCAATAGCTGCCGGTGTAACCCCCTGGATTTGAGATGCACTAAAAAGAGTAGGGGGATTGAACTTTTCAAACTTCTCTATGATTTCGTTGCTTAAGCCCTTGACTTTTTTGAAATCAAAATCTTTTGGTATTTTGATATTGATATGTTTTTTCATATGTTTGATTTGATCTTCTTGCTTTTTGATGTATGAAGAGTATTTTGCTTCTACCATGATTAACTCTTGAGTTAGCAGATCTAAATCTTTTGTCATTGGAGCTAGGGTTTGAAGAGTATTGAGATCACTTCCTTTTCTTGCTAGGACACTTTTTAGTGTGGTTTTATCGGCGATTTTATCTTGGTTTAGTGATTCTAGGAGTGCATTATTCTCTTTTGATGGAGTGAGGAAATTGGTGCTTAGAAAATCAACTGTTTTTTCTATCTGCTCCCTTTTTTTCTCTAGTTTTTGATAAAACTCTTCATCTATTAGACCAAGATCATAGCCATATTTTGATAGCCTAAGATCAGCATTATCCTCTCTTAGAAGCAGTCTGTATTCGGCTCTGCTTGTAAACATTCTGTATGGCTCTTTTGTCCCTTTGGTGACAAGATCATCTATCAAAACACCGATGTATGACTCATCTCTTCTTAAAATAAGCGGATCTTTTTCATCGATTGCCAAAACTGCATTTACTCCTGCCATGAAGCCCTGAGCTGCTGCTTCTTCGTAACCTGTGGTTCCGTTTATCTGACCTGCAAGATATAGACCTTTTATTTTCTTGGTCTCAAGTGAGTGGGTTAGCTCTGTTGGATCGATATAATCATACTCGATAGCATATCCATATCTGACAATCCTAGCATTTTCAAGTCCTTTTATGGAGTGAATCATATCCTCTTGTACATCAGTAGGAAGTGAAGTTGTAAGTCCGTTGATATAGTATTCAGTCGCTTCAAGAGTCTGCGGTTCGATAAAGAGATGGTGTCTGTTTTTGTCACTAAATCTGTTTACTTTATCCTCAATACTTGGGCAGTATCTTGGACCCACTCCATCTATCTGTCCTGTAAATAGTGGTGCTCTGTAAAAGTTTCCACTGATGATGCTGTGAGTAGTCTCGTTTGTGTAGGTGATGTAGCAGGGAAGTTGGGTGGGGTTAAAGTTTTCTCTATCGCTATGGAAAGAAAAAGGTATAGGCTTTTCATCTCCTCCTTGAATCTCCATCACCGAAAAGTCGATACTGTTTGCATCGATCCTCGCACAAGTTCCAGTTTTTAGTCTTCCTACATTTAGTCCTAAATCTCTGATAGACTTTGATAGTTCATAAGAGGCAAACTCACCTTGTCGTCCTGCTTTTATCTGCTTTTCTCCTATATGTACAAGTCCTGCTAAAAATGTCCCAGCAGTGATGATGACCTTTTTTGCACTATATTTGACACCAAGTTTTGTGAGTACTCCTGCAATCTTTTCATCTTCTATGATAAGTTCATCGCATGAGTCTTGAACTACTGTGAGATTTGGGGTGTTAAGAGAGATAGTTCTCATGTAGATAGAGTAGCGATCCATATCGATTTGGGCTCTGCTACCTCTAACAGCTGGTCCCTTTGAAGCATTTAGTATTCTAAATTGGATACCGGTTGCATCTGTTGCTTTTGCCATCTGGCCACCTAGAGCATCTATCTCTTTGACAAGGTGTCCTTTTGCTAGCCCACCGATAGCTGGATTGCAACTAGCTGCTGCTATCCTCTCTACAAGAGTTGTTAAAAGCAGGGTTTTTTTACCCATCCTTGCAGATGATAGTGAAGCTTCAACACCAGCATGACCGCCACCGACTACTATTACATCAAAATCCATTCTTAACCTATTTCAAAAATTTGTGCTATTATAACTAAAAAAGATTGGAGTATATTATGATGAAGAAATTTTTGTCAATAATTTTATTGATACTGCTTGGAGTGGGTTTATATGCATTTAAGTTTGATCTACACCAAAAGCACTCTTTTCATGCACAAAAGAGCTTTTCAAAGCTATCAACCGATAATCTTCTTGTGCTCTCTTGGCAAAATGCTTTTTGTCAAACTCATAGAAAGAAAAGAGAGTGTAGAAATGTCAAAGCAGATAATTTTAGTGCATCTCATTTCACACTACA
>CAZYJF010000092.1:2340-5710 GCA_964647715.1 uncultured Sulfurospirillum sp.
AAAGGGGAAATCACACCTACAACTCCTCTTAGCTCACTTCTAAAGAGTGCAAAAAGAGCTAAGGGAGGATGTAAAAAAGGGAAGGTGGACAGGGTAGGTTTTTAAATCTACCTTTAATTCACAAAGATATTTGTGATATCAAAATCGTAATCTGGCTCGATTGATTTGATACCCTTTAGGGTGTCAGTGTCAATCTCTTTTGATTTTAGATCGTAATCTTTTCCCATGTAAAACTTTTGTTCTTCTTTATATTTTTTCTCTAGCTCTATCTGTTTTTTTAGATTTTTCTCTAGTAGTTTTTTTGAGTTGTTGTTATCTTCTTTTGTAGTATTATTTTCAGCATATAGTGCAGTTGTTATCAAAAAAGTGATAATTATTATAAATTTCATAATCAAACCTTATTATTTTTATAATTATCTAATAATTTTACTAAGATCAAGCATAAATGAGCTTCCCTCACCCTTTTTTGTATCGATAGTGATTTTGATTCCCTCTTTGTCACAAAATGATTTTACGATACTAAGCCCCATCCCAAAACCTTTTGTGGTGGGGTTCTCTTGATAGGACTTTTCAAAGACGATAAAGAGATTTTTGGTATCGATACCTATACCACTATCTTTGATGATGAGGGTATTTTTATCTAGGCTAATCTTGATCTGTCCATGTTGTTTGTTATATTTTATGGCATTGTCGATGAGGTTTGAAAGAGCTGTTTTAAAGCCGTCTTTATCGCAATATAGGCTTTTTGAAGGAAGAGTATTATAAAGCACAATCTCCTTTTTTTTGATCGCTTCTTCAAAATTTTGCAAAATCTCTTCTATTATCTTTTTTAGATCAAAGTCCTCTTTTTCTACCTCTTGGACCTCTTTTTTGATCTGCTTTTCTACACTCTCGTATAGTTTGCTTAGATTATTTGAAGCTAGTTTGATTCGTTGGAGTCTTTTTTGGTTTTTTTCATCTTTGATACTCTTTTTAAGCATCGTCAAGTTTGCCTCTATTGTAGCGATTGGGGTGTTTAATTCGTGGAGATTTTTTTGGATTAACTCTTTTAAATTTTGCTGGGCATTGATAAAGTGTTCGATTAAACTTGAAGATAGAAACCAAAATAGTGGCAATATTAGACCTAAGATCAGTAGAATCCGCCAAAATATCGAGTCTATGTAAGAGAGTAAAAACTCATCTAAAAAGATGGCAGTTATGATGAGTGTTGTGATTACAATAGTTGAATTGATATAAAAACTTCTTAATTTAAAGTTCAAGGCTGTAACCTCTGCCTTTGTGATTGATGATGCTATCTTTGCCTAAAATCTTTTTGAGTGTAGTGATATAAACCCTCAAAGAGGCATCGCTTGGGGTTTCATCCCAGTCCCACACTTGTGAAAATATCTGATCTTTATTGACGCATTGGTTTTTATGCTCTAAAAGAAGGTCTAGCAGTTTTTTGCATTTGTTATTTAAGTGTTCATTTGAGAGTTTTCCTGTGCTTGGATTGTATGCAAGATCGTTTATATATATGATATTGTCAAGTTTACAAGCCCTCTTTAAAAGTGCTTTTATTCTAAGGCTAAGTTCATCAAGATCAATTGGTTTTACCATATAGTCGTCCCCTCCACTGATGAAGCCTTTTTGGATTGAGCTTTTGTCTTTGAAGCTTGTGATGAAGATGGCTGGAGTGTTTTTGTTTAAGTTTCTTGAGTTTGCAAGAACTTCAAAACCGTTCATTTTTGGGACATTTACATCAAGCAGGAGTAGATCAAACTCTCTTTCATAGCATAGATCAATAGCCTCTTCGCCATTATGTGCAAGAGTAACTTCAAATCCCTCTTCATCCAAAAAATCCTCTAAGCTTTGGGCAAAGAGTTCGTCATCTTCGAGAATTAAAAGATGTAATTTTTTTATCTGCATTGTCATAATGCTTATTGTAACTAATTTTGTTATAATTGAGCAATATCTCTAAAAAGGTAAATATGCGAAAAACTATGATATCTATTTTGGCAGTAGCCGTTGGATTTGCTATATATTCATACCTTTTTCTTGATAGAGATCTTGCAAGATGGGTAGCTAAAGATCCTCATCATATAAAGGAATTTTTTAGAGATATTACATTTTTGGGTAGATCAGAGTTTTATCTCATTGCTACACTGATTTTGTATCTTTTCTACAAGAGTAAAAATGAGCTAATAGCTAAAAAATCGATATATCTTTTTTGGACTGTGGCACTTTCTGGGATCTTTATCATAGTTGTTAAATTTATCGTGGCTAGATATAGACCAGTTGCACTTTTAGAGGATAATTTATATGGTTTTACTTGGTTTGATCTTGGGTACCGTGTAAACTCTTGTCCATCTGGGCACAGTACTACTGTATTTAGCTTTTTTGTTGCACTTTCATTACTCTTGCCTAGGTTTAGAGTATATTTTTTATTGTTTGCTTTTTTGATTGCATTTAGTAGGGTAGGGGTGGATGCTCACTATCTTAGTGATGTCGTTTTGGGTGGAGTTGTAGGGACTTTGTTCGCTCTTTATTTACATAAAAAGATTTTTAAGGTTTGATATGAGAAGTCTGGTATATTTAGGGATATTGGCACTTTTTAGTCTCTTTTTACCTCTTGGGATCAGTCCTTTGTTTGATTTGGATGAGGGGGCATTTAGTGAAGCTACAAGAGAGATGCTTGAGAGTGGAAATTATATAACTACATATTTAAATGGAGATTTGAGGTTTGATAAGCCTATTTTGATCTATTGGCTTCAAGCTTTTAGTGTGAAGATATTTGGTTTAAATGAGTTTGCTCTTCGTCTTCCTTCAGCTTTGTCTGCCTTGTTTTGGGCTCTTGCTATCTGGTTTTTTGTTCGTAAGATTTTTGATGAGAAGATTGCATATTTTTCTACTGCTGTTATGATCTCATCTTTGCAGATAGCACTGATCTCAAAAGCTGCCATTGCAGATGCTTTGTTAAACCTTACCATCGCTCTTTCACTCTTTTTTATCTGGTATTTTTTAGAAAATAGAAAAAATCTTTATCTCTATTTGGCATTTGCTAGTATGGGATTTGGGGTTTTGACTAAGGGACCAGTTGCTGTTATGGTGCCATTTGTTACGACTTTGATTTACCTAATCTACAAAAAAGATTTAAAGCTCTTTTTGAAGATGATCTTCAGTCCTATAGGTATAGCAATCTTCTTACTCATAGCTGCACCATGGTATATAGCTGAGTATATAGATCAAGGTGATAAGTTTCTTAATGGCTTTTTGTTTAAGCACAATTTAGAGAGATTTAGCAGGGCTTTTGAGAGTCACAAAGGAGGAGTGTTTTATTATATTCCAGTGCTGATCTTTGGTTTGATGCCATTTACTGCATCTATTTTTACTC
>CAZYJF010000093.1:0-5710 GCA_964647715.1 uncultured Sulfurospirillum sp.
GATTTGTCAGGATGAAAGGACAAGATGACTTTGATCTTAGTAAAAAAAGCAGTGATCCTGATAGTTATATGTCAAAAAAGCCGTGGCAGAAGATAATCATTTTACTAGCTGGTCCATTTGCAAATCTTCTTTTGGCATTTCTTTTATATCTAGTCATAGCATTTATTGGAGTAGATAAATTAGCTCCAACTATCGGAGCAGTTAGTAAGGATTCACCTGCTTACATGGCTGGTATCAAGGCAAAAGATAAGATCATTAAGATAAATGACAAGGATGTAGCAACTTGGGATGAGATGGGTGATATGATTGAACACTCAAGTGGTAGTTTAGATATCGTTATTTTAAGAGACAATAAAAAAATAGAGTTGAATTTAACACCAAAAATAGGCGATTCTAAGTCAATATTTGGAGAAGATATCAAAAAGAGATTGATTGGTATCGCTCCTCTTGGTGAGTTTATCAAGGTACACTTTAAAAGTCCAATTGAGGCTGTAAAATATGCATGGGATAGGACTATTTGGGCGACTACTTTGATAGTAAGAAGTGTCCAAAAACTCATTCAAGGTGTAGTTCCTGCAAAAGATATGGGAGGAATTGTCTCAATCGTACAGGTAACTTCACAAGCTAGTGCTTTAGGAATTGCAACTTTGTTTGCTTTGATGGCTTTGATCTCTGTAAACTTGGGAGTTTTAAATCTTTTGCCAATCCCAGCCCTTGATGGTGGGCATATTATGTTTAATTTATATGAGATGATTACAAGAAGAGCACCAAGTGAGAAGGTTTTTTACTATTTGACAGTGGCTGGGTGGATATTTCTACTCTCATTGATGGCATTTACCACATATAATGATATATTACGAACTACAAAGGGATAGAGATGGACTATACAAAAAATTTTGATGATGTATTGCAAAGAGTTGAAAAGGCACGACTTGAAGCAGATGAGCATAGAATCATAAAAATCGTAGCTGCTTCAAAGTATGTGGGGGCTAAAGAGATTGAACAGATGTATAAGATCGGTCAAAGATGCTTTGGAGAAAACAGGGTCCAAGATCTCAAAGAAAAATCGGCTTCATTGATTGATCTTCCTATCGAGTGGCACTATATAGGACGAATACAGACAAATAAAATCAATGCTCTTTTAGATCTTGATCCATTTTTAGTTCACTCTTTAGAGTCATTACAGATGGCAAAAGAGATTGACAAAAGAGCTAGTGCCAAGGGAGAAAGTATCGATATGCTTCTTCAAATCAACTCTTCAAATGAAGATACAAAAGCAGGATGTAGTGTAGAGAGTGCAAATGAACTCTACCATCAAATCCAAGAAGAGTGCAAAAATATCAATCTTAGAGGTGTGATGAGTATAGGAGCAAATAGCCAAGATCAAAAAGAGATAGCTAAGAGTTTTGAAGAGACTTACAGAGTTTTTGATTCACTAAAGAAAAGTGGTGCAAAATACTGTTCTATGGGTATGAGCAATGATTTTGAGCTTGCAATCAAGCTAGGATCTAATATGCTTCGCTTGGGATCAGTTCTTTTTAAGTAAGCAAAAGATAGAATTAGCCTCAAATTTTTTTAAGGAAAATAAAAATGTCAAGAAGATGTTCAATAAGTGGAAAAGGACCAATGGTCGGAAATAATGTATCTCACGCACACAATAAAACAAAAAGAAGATTTTTACCAAATCTTAGAACTGTAAGAATTACACAAGAAGATGGTACAACTAAAAAAATCAAAATCTCTGCTAAAGAGTTAAGGACTATGAGAAAAAAAGCTAACCAATAGACTATTTTTAAAAATCAGGAGGAATAGATGCGACCGATTAAAAGGCTCAAAAAATTCCTCCATTGGAAGAGCAAATCTAAACCAAGTGTTAATTTAGATACCGAGCTCTATACACAGTTAGCCCCCTTTAGACTTCCCCTTATACTTACAGTCATGATGATGATGATTGGTACTATTGGCTATATCATCATTGATGATTTTAGCCTCATGGATGCCATATATCAAACTGGTATTACATTTACCACGGTTGGTTTTGGTGAAATCGCACCAATTTCACCAGCAGGAAGAATATTTACAATCACTCTTATCATACTTGGATTTGGAGTTTTCTCTTTTGCTGTTGGTATTTTGGTGGAAGTGTTAAACAGAGGTGATTTGATACGAATACTCAAGGAGAGAAAGATGCTTTATAATGTCGCAAGATTAAAAAACCACTATGTGATCTGCCATCACAACCAATATACAATCGAACTTTCAAGACAATTTAGAGAAAATCAAATCCCTTTTGTGGTAGTTGACCCTGACCCAAATCTCGAGGAGATTGCCAAGGAGTATAACTATCCATACTATATCCAAGAGGAGCCTCACACAGAGATTGCCTTGGCAAAAACTCACCTTTCGAGTGCAAAAGGGGTGATTACCTTGAGTGATAATATTCAAGATAATATCGCGATAATTGCATCTGTAAGATTGTATGAGAAGGAGATAAAAAGGCGTCGTCCATACTTTATCATGACAAATGCTTCCACAAAAAGCGATATAGAGAAGTTAAAAAAATTGGGTGCAGATAGTGTAGTTTCTCCGACAAAACTGATGGCTCAACGGATTTCAGCAGTTTCTCAAAGACCTGAGATGGAAAATATTCTTGAAGAGTTTTTATATAAAAAAGATACACCTTTGGATATTGAGGAGATCAAAGTTCCTAGCCAATCTTGGGCACTGTATAAAAAATTAAGAGATATTAACCTCTCAAGAATGGTAAAGGTAAATATTGTAGGGATTAGAGATGCCCAAAACAACTTTCAACCGATGCCAGGACCTGAAACAATCATCACGCAAGGAAGCAGACTTTTAGTGATTGGTAGTGGAGATAGCATCAGATTGGCAAAAAAAATATTTAGAAAACAGGAAAAACCTAGGATTAGTGAAGATGTTTAATATAGTATCGTTAGAAAATGGCATAGAAAATGTAGAAGGGTTCTTTTGTGATGGCGTTAATGTAGGCTTAAGAGAAGAAAAGACTCACCCCGATATTGCATTTATTAGATCAGAGTCACTTTGTGATATTAGCGCTGTGTTTACACAAAACAGATTTCAAGCATCTCCAATCCTACACTTCAAAAGATATCCAAAAGATTTCAAAACAAACTTTCTTTTAGCAAATGCAAAAAATGCAAATGCTATGAGAGGAGAAAGAGGTGTAGAGGATATTGAGGAGATTTTCTCGCACATTCCAAAAGATCTTGGGGTTGTAAATCCTGTGATGAGTTCGACTGGTGTGATTGGAGTACCTTTAGATAAGGAAAAGATCATATCTTCATTTGATAAGTTTGATTTTTTTGCAAAAAATAGTGACAGTACTGCAAGAGCGATTATGACAACTGATAGTTTTGAAAAACAAAGAGCTTTTAGAGTTGAATTAGAGGATGGCTCAAGTTTTCAAATAGCAGCTATTTGCAAGGGAGCTGGGATGATAAATCCTGCAATGGCTACAATGCTTTGCTTTATAGTGACTGATGCTTCAATTCCAAAAGAGGATATGGATGAGCTGTTAAAAAACTCTGTAGATCAATCTTTTAACAGAATCAGTGTTGATGGGGATACTTCCACAAATGATACGGTATTTTTATTGTCAAATAAAAAATTAGACTCTTATGATAAAGAGGCATTCAAATATGCACTTGATATACTAACTAGAGAGTTATCACTTCTTATACTAAAAGATGGAGAGGGAGCCAATAAAGTTGTTGCTTTTGAAGTAAAAAATGCCGCTTCCTTAGAAGATGCAAAAAGAGCTTCAAAGGCTTTAAGCAACTCTCTTTTAGTAAAGACTGCTCTTTTTGGAGAGGATCCAAACTGGGGAAGAATTGCCTCAACTATAGGAGCAAGTCAAATTGAATGTTCAGAGGATTCTTTAAAGATATATTATGATGATCTATTAGTTTATTCAGCTCAATTTCCTACTATGACTGAAGAGATAGAGAAAAAAGCACAAAAGATTATGAAGAGGGAAAGCTTCAAAATAGTGTGTGATTTAGGGCTTGGAAACGAGTGCTATACCTCTTATGGTTGTGATCTTAGTTATGAGTATGTAAAAATTAATGCAGATTATAGAACTTAAATGTTAAAATAAGTACTAAAATTTAATAAAAGGAAAACTTACTATGTTAAAAGAGTATAGAGATATCATTTCAAAACTAAAGCAAGAGGATGCTCACTTTGCCAAACAGTTTGATAAGCACAATGACTTAGATGATGAACTTGATAATAGATCAGATCTATTGACTGATGCGGAGATCGAAAATAAGAAAAAAGAGAAACTAATGCTAAAAGATGCGATTTACGCTAAGATTTTAGAGTACAAAAAAGAGCATAATCTTTAAGATTTTGCTCTCTCATATGCTTTAGTGATAGCTTTTATGAAGCTACTCCTACAAGCACCCTCCTCCAAAGCACTATATCCAGCAGCTGTTGTTCCTCCTGGGCTCATCACTTCGTTTTTAATGATAGAAGGATCTTTATCATTTAAGAGATGGCTCATTCCACTAAATAGACCATTTACCAAGGTTTTAGCATCATCTCTTTTTAAGCCCTCTTTTACACCACCATCAGCCAAAGCTTCAGCTACTAAAGATAAAAAAGCTGGACCACTACCAGCAATCGCTGTAGCGATATCGATCTCTTTTTCAGAACCTAGCCATAGAGTCTTACCAAAACTTTCACATATCTGTATAGCTTCCTCCTTAAACTCTTTATCTCCACAAAGTGTAGTCATAGAACTTTGATAAGATGCTGCTAGATTTGGCATCGCTCTGATAAAAAACTTTGCTTTAAGAAGTGATCTTAAAGTCTCTAGAGGAGTTCCTGCAAGTATAGAGATTACGCTATTTGCACTGCCTGATAAAAATATACTGACTCCCTCTAAGGCATTTGGTTTTACACAAACGATTAAGTTTTTACCTTCAATATCTACAGGTGAATCCAATAGTGCGATATCTTTAATGTTTGAGTATTTTTCTTCTAATTCATGGATTCTTTTATTGTCTCTACCAATCAACTCAACATCATATCTGTTTTGAGCACCTGCTATGATGGCTTCAGCCATTTTACCAGTTCCTAAAACTGTCAACTTCATCTTTGCCCCCTTTTATAGATAACTAGCAATTGGTTCTGATAGACCAAAATGAGGATACTTCTTCTCATCCAAAGCAACTTGGGCTAAGAGATTTTTGCTTTTATTGACGATGATTGGAGCTGCAAAATTTACATATGAGTTTTCTATAGGATTTTGCAAGATCATCACTGCGTAAAATTCGATCTCATCCTTTTCATCTATATCTAGAAGTGTTTCATAAGATGAGGGGATATCTATGTGATACTCTCTAACTAAGCTTGGATTTAACAATGTAAGGGAGAGTTCATCTGCACTAAGTTTAGAAAAAAACTCATCAATCTTTTCTAACTCTACATCTTTTAACTCTTCAAAACCAAATATTGGTGAAGCTATTTTAATTTTCATCAATTACCTTTTAATATATTGTAATGATCTTATCATCTGTTTAATTAATATCGGTTTTTTTAACAAAAACTTAGATAGAATATCTCAAATTACCCAATACAAAGGAGAATAATGAAATCTCTGTTCTTATCTGTAACACTAATTGCATTACTAGCTGGCTGTTCTTCTAAAAACGCGAAAAAAGAT
>CAZYJF010000094.1:0-1733 GCA_964647715.1 uncultured Sulfurospirillum sp.
TGAGTTATGAGATACAAAGCTCTCCATCTTTGCTAAATGATAGTAGTTTTCGCAAGAAAGTTAAAGGTTTTATCAAAAGAAGAATAGAACTAGACAAAGCTGAAATCAAAAATAAAGCTGAAGATATATACTCGTTACTAGGAAATGTCTCATCAAAGATAGTTAAACTTATCGAAAATTCCACTCTTAGTCGTGATAAGATAAGGGTAGTAAAAGATGAACTAGTAGCTTTAAAATTTTCTCAACACAATTTTGACACGATTAAAGAGCAGTTAGTCACTCTAGCTAATACTCTTGAACTTGAAGCATCAAACTTATCCCAAGAAATGATTGGTGAAGATGAGACAGTAAAAAATCTAAGATTAAAAGTACAAAAGTTAGAGATAGCATTAAGTAAAGCAAAAAAAGAGACAAGGATTGACTTCTTGACAAATCTAGTCTCAAAAAGAGGGCTTGAAGAGGATTTAAACAGAGCAGAAAAGAGTTATACTAGATATGGTATAGATTATTCAATACTTTTTCTTGATCTTGATAACTTTAAGATGCTAAATGACACTTTTGGTCACGAAGCTGGTGATTTGGTACTAAAATCATGTGGAAAGATATTTAATACTCTAAAAAGAGATGTGGATGTAGTGGGTAGGTATGGTGGAGAAGAGTTTTTAGTCCTTTTACCAAGTACCCCATTAGATGGTGCGAAGATATTTGCACAAAAGCTAAGAAAAAAGATAGAAGAGTTTGAATTTTTATACAAGGGAGAGAGAGTTCCTGTAACTGTAAGTGGTGGAGTAGTCAATAGAAAAGATTATGATAATCAAGAAGAGATGATTAACGATGCAGATAGACATCTTTACAGAGCCAAAGAAGCAGGTAGGAACAGGATATACTCCAAAGATGACTAAAGTAGAGGAGTATTTAAGCTCAAAGCCTCTTATATATAAAGATATTGATTATGAGAGGATGCCTAAACTTTGGAAAGATATTAAAAAGCACTTTCATCTACCAAAGATAGTACATATCATAGGTACAAACGGTAAAGGGAGTACTGGTAGATTTTTAGCTTGGTATCTACATAAGAGTGGAAAGAAAGTAGGACACTACAGCTCTCCTCATATTTTAAGATTTAATGAGCGAATATGGATTAATGGATCTGATATCGATGAAGAGAGTTTAGATAAAGCTCATTTAAAACTTCAAGATACTCTTAGTCCTAAGCAGAGTGAAGTCTTGTCATATTTTGAATACACGACACTTTTGGCTATGAAGTCTTTTGAAGATTGTGAATATGTAGTGCTTGAAGCTGGACTTGGTGGCGAGTATGATGCTACGGCTATTTTTGAAAATGATTTAACTCTAGTTACTACCATCGATAAAGATCATCAAAGTTTCTTAGGAGAGAGTATCCAAGAGATTGCCACTACAAAAATGAATGCAGCTAAAAAAGCTCTGATCTTAGGATATCAAAACTTTAGTGAAGTAGAAGAGATAGCCAAAAAAATTACAGACGAGAAAAATATAAAGTTTATACAGTATGAGGAGTTTGATGAAGCTAAGAAACTCTCTCAAACTCTCAACTTGCCAAAAGTCTTTTCACATAATATATCTTTAGCTATGAGTGGGGCAAAATATTTGGGATTTGAAGTAGATTTTTCTCTTTTAGAAGATATAAAGCTTTTTGGAAGAGCTCAAAAAATCATGCCAAATATCACCATCGATGTAGGACACAACCCCTT
>CAZYJF010000094.1:1833-3184 GCA_964647715.1 uncultured Sulfurospirillum sp.
TAGATGGCGATGCTTTCCCAAATCTTTTAAAACCCATCTTATATCGAGCCATACAAAGACTTGGATTAAAAACGATAGTCGTATCAAATAAAAAAATAACTATCGGAGATTCAAATCATATCAGCTATATAATAGTAGCCAAAGGAGCCGATGAAGCAGATCATAAGATAGTAGATATGGTAAATGAGGGTGATTTGATAATCACAGCGGATATCCCTTTGGCTGATAGAGTGATTAGTAAAAATGCTCATGCTATAGATCATCGAGGCGAGATATATACAAAAGAAAATATCAAGCAATATCTTGCCATGAGAAATCTCATGGAAGAGATTCGCTCAAGTGGAGAAATAACCAAAGGGCCAGCACCATTTGGCACTAAGGATGCACACCTGTTTGCAAATTCACTAAACTCTTTTTTGTCCAAAGTATGTAAATAGGTCTATCTTTATCTCTTTTTTTAATCACAAAGTTTTTCATAGATCTTCTCATGCTCTCTTGCCATGCTCTCTATGGAGTATTTTGCAACTATTCTTTGATAAAGATTGTCTGCTTTTTTTAATGCATCGTTATAGTTCTTATAAACTGTTTCCATCTTATCTATAAATGTATCAAGATCACAGATGTATGCATCATCTCCTGTGACACTTTTTATCACTCCAACATCTGTGGCAATTATCGGGAGTTTTGCAGCACCAGCTTCTAAGATTGTGATAGGTAGTCCTTCAAAGAAAGAGGGCATTACAAGTGCATGGGCTTGGTTTAAAAGTCTTGGGATATCATCTCTAAGACCAAGCATCTTTACAAGATCTTCAACTCCCTCATCTTTGATTAAAGTTTTTAACTCATCCTCCAAGGGACCGTTTCCTACGATCCAGATTTGAAAATCGACTCCTCTTTTTTGTAGCTCTTTGGCATTTTTGATGAGAAATTTTTGGTTTTTTTGCTCTCTTAAAATACCGATGGATAGATAGGTAAATTTCTCCTCTTTCTTTGCATTGACACTATATTTATCTATCGATATACCATTTGGAATGACATAGGCATCTTCAAGATAAAACTTACTTCTCATCTCTTTTGAGAAGATCACATCGGCATCTCTAAAAGATTTTAGTTTTCCAGTAAACAGCTCCCAAAACTTAGATCCTAGATTCTCATTGTGTGAGGTGTGGACTATCTTTAGCTTTGGGTGTTTAAGTTTAAGCATATAAGCCATTAAGAGAGGGTGTTGCATGTGGGCATGAATGATCTTGATATCATACTTTTTTACTATGCTATCAAGCTCTTTTAAAGCTTTAAAAAAGGATTTTGGATCTTTACCCATCCCGATAGATGTGGAGTAGAGTGTATTTTT
>CAZYJF010000094.1:3284-5702 GCA_964647715.1 uncultured Sulfurospirillum sp.
TTGAAGCTCTCAGCATAAATCTTATATACATCCTCAGTTCCTGAAGGTCTTACAGCAAACCAACCGTTTTTGGCTACTACTTTTAGTCCTCCTATTGGAGCATCATTTCCACTTGCATTGGTAAAGACTTGCTCAATCTCTTCTCCAGCTATTGTTGAGGCTTTAAGATCACTAGGATTTAAGTTTTTTAGGATCTGTTTATCCTCAAAAGAACACGGCACATCAATCCTCTTATAGATAGGATTTCCAAACTCTTTGGTTAACTCTTCATAGATAAGAGCTGGATCTTTACCAGTGACTGCTAAAATCTCAGCTGAAAGAAGCGACATAATAATCCCATCTTTATCAGTACTCCAAGGAGTACCATCAAACCTTAGAAAACTAGCTCCTGCACTCTCTTCTCCACCAAAAGCCAACTCTCCTTGGTACATCTTTTTGACATACCACTTAAACCCTACTGGCACCTCATAGACTCTTTTTCCAAGCGAATTGACAACTCTATCAATCATCGATGAACTAACAAGAGTCTTACCGATAAGTAGATCATCACTCCAATCACTTCTATGTGTAGATAGATACCAGATAGCCACACTCAAAAAGTGGTTTGGATTCATTAGCCCACCTTTTGGAGTGACTATGCCGTGTCTATCAAAGTCTGTATCATTTCCAAAAGCGATATCATACCTATCTTTTAGATCGATCAAGCCTCTCATAGCATAGGGCGAGGAGCAATCCATCCTGATCTTTTCATCATGATCTAAGTGCATAAAGCCAAACTGCTCATCAACATAATCATGGAGTATATCCATATCGAGTCCATAAGTGCTTTTAATTGCCCTATAATACTCCATACCACTTCCACCAAGACAATCAGCACCTATCTTGATACCAGCACTCTTGATAGCATCTA
This sequence comes from uncultured Sulfurospirillum sp., assembly GCA_964647715.1. Taxonomy (GTDB): domain Bacteria; phylum Campylobacterota; class Campylobacteria; order Campylobacterales; family QNZT01; genus QNZU01. Next base: position 4,195 of record CAZYJF010000094.1, read on the forward strand.
TATCTATGATATTTTTAAGATCATTTACATACTTTGATACAAAGTCAAAGTGATGCAGATGTTTTGAGTTTTCTGCCTCTTCTATAGATAGATATTTCACACCTTCAAGAGAATTTTCTAACAGTTCATTTGCTCTGTTTTCTATCCACTTTGTCACATCAGTATCGGCTGGTCCTCCATCAGGAGTGTTGTATTTGATACCACCATCACTTGGAGGGTTGTGAGAAGGGGTGATGACTATACCGTCACTCTTTTTATCGCTAGTCTTGTTTTCACAAATGATTGCATGAGAGATGGCGGGTGTTGGAGTATAGCCGTTATCTTTGGCGATGTGGGTTTCAACCCCATTTGCTATCAAGACCGATATGGCAGTTAGCTCTGCTGGATATGAAAGGGCATGAGTATCTTTTGCCAAGAAGAGCTTTCCATTGATGCCGTGACTACTTCTATAATCACAAATTGCTTGAGTGATGGCTAGTATATGATTTTGATTAAAGCTTCTTTGATTAGCCTTTCCTCTGTGTCCTGAAGTACCAAAAGATACTCTGTGTTTGGCCTCATTATGAGAAGGCTTAAGAAGATAAAAATCACTAATTAGTTTTGGGATATTTTCAAGTCGGTTTTTTGAAGGTAGAAGTCCAGCTTTTGACATTTGTATTCCTTAGATTTGTATATAAGATTATATCGGCAGAATCTAAGGAGAGATTTAATTTAAAAGATCTCAAATGAAGTTAAAATCTTCATTTGAGATAAATATTTTTTATTTTACTTTGTAATATTTCCAATCAGATGTTTCACTTGGCTTTGGATCATATCTTTTATCGGTAACTGTTACTCTAACTCTTACACACTTACTAGCAGCACTTCCACATACATATTGACTTGTAGTTATATCAGTAAGAGCACCCTCAGCTGGTGTGATTTGAGGACCGTGATCTGTGTGTTTTGGATTGTTAAAACAATCTTTATAGATAAAATCACTCTCTTGAGGTTCATAGTCACAACTTCCTGCATCATTTGGATTATAACTATCTGCTTCCCATTTACACTCTAAGCCTTTATTATTACCTGGGCAGTCATTTTTACTATCTTTACAAGTTAAATATACATGACTTCCTGTAGTTAAATCACCATTATGTTGGATGGTTAAACTTGTATCATCATATATTCCTACAACAGCTGTAGGTGCCTCATGAGGAGATACTTTAAACTCTGTACATTTTGCATCTTCACCATTTACGGCAAGACATATATTATGATTATTTAAATCATTAAAATTTCGTCCAGTTACATTATCACAGCTTGTCGATACTACAGTTCCATCAATTGTCCACTTACAACTTGCATCGCTTGGAAGTTCTGTATTAGTTTTTAAGTAAAATGGACAACCTTGCTTGACATTATCTTCAGTTGCAGGGTTATTAGTTCTTCCATTGATAATATCAAAACCAATTTTTAATGGCTCAGGTGCAGGTGTTTTTACAACTGTTACTCTTCTACAATCAAGT
>CAZYJF010000095.1:0-5686 GCA_964647715.1 uncultured Sulfurospirillum sp.
CATCGGTGATCGTCTTTGCGATGTCCTCTTTATTGTCTTGAAGCTCTTTTATCACATCTTCAATCCAAGCTACTCTTTGAGAAAGTGGTATCTTTTTGTTAGTTTTAAAGGCTTTTTGAGCGATTTTCAGAGCCTCTTTTGCATCATCTGCATCACACTTGGGGTATGATGAAACTTTTTCGTTTGTGTATGGATTATGTATATACTGAATCTGTGTCTTTGTAACTTCAACATCACCAAATAGTATCTTCGCTTCCATATTGATAAATCTCCGTTTTTAGTGAAATTATATCAAAGATCAGACCTTTTGCTACCAAAGTAACAAGTTATTTGAGAAAATATAGATACAATTTCACTAGCAAATGACAGGAGGTGATTTTATGAACAGAGTTATTGCATTGATTAATAGAGCTGATGATATAGATAGGGTGCTAAAAAAGGCAGTTTGGTTTAGTAAGCGATACGATCTTGTATTGGAGGTTTTGTATGTGCATGAGGAGTCACTATTTGATCTTCCTGATTTTTTCAAGCCAGAATTCATCAAAGATGAAAAGTTCGATGAAGAGTATGTAAAAGATGAGATCAAAAGATCACTAAAAAGTATCCCTTACGAAAAAGATGTGGCGATCTTCGTAAGAGTAAATGACACGATAAGCCAAACACTAGACTTAACAGATGAAGAGAGTTTAGTAGTACATGGCTTTGTAAAAGATCTATCGAGCAAACTTGCAAAAAAACTAAATATCCCACTACTCATCATCAAGAGTGACACTCAAGAATACTCCAAGATCTTGATGCCAGTTGATCTTAGTGAAGATTCAAAAGAGTGTGTAAATGGTGCCAAAGATTTCTTCGAAGGTGCAAAGATAAGGATAGTCTATGACTACAGATATCCATACGAGATGATGATACCTGATGTAAATTTTATGGATATACCTGTCTATGATCCTATATTCGACAAAGAGCTTAACGAAGAGTTAAAGAAAAGTGAATATGAGAGATATTATAAGTTTTTAGAAGAAACCAGGGTCGATGGAGATTTTATAGAGGGTGGTTTAAGTATAGATGAGGACCTAATAGAGTATGCTTCAAAGAGGGATTTTGATCTACTATATATATGTAATATAGCAGATAGTGAGTTTGAAGATCGTTCACTAGCTGTTTCGTTGATAGAAAATATTAAGTTTGATACATTTATCTCAAATAAAATAAAAGGATAGATTATGAGTGGTATTGACGCAATAAAAAAGGATTTGCAAAATAGAAAAGATGAGATTAAAAAAGAGCTTAGATTTTTGTATGATACAAATCTTAGGATTACCGAGTGGGATGTTCCTGAAGCTGATCTAAAAGAAGCATCAAAGATTTTGATAGATATATTGCAAGAAGGACTTGATGAGATAAAAAAGGAGATTGAAAGTTAGATCATTTGATCTAACTTCGTACTATTTTTTGAAAGTGTCGTAAACTCGTTGAAGATCTGTATATGAGATTTCACTGTTTTCTGTGATAAAAGTGATAGCCTCATAAGGATCATCATCTGTTATCTCCAACGCTTTATCTAAAAGCTCTGCAATAATGTCATCATCTAATGTTTCAACATCTATTTCGCTAAGTTCCCCAAGTAGCTCTAACTCTTCTACTGTCATATTCTCTCCCATATAGTATCAATTTTGCTTACAATCGACACTTTGTGTCAATACTTTAATTATTTCATAATTTTTTTAATTAACTTTTTAATTAAAATCGGAATATTACTAATATTTTCTTAAACTACTCTTTAAGATAAAGTATATTCAAAACTAATATTTGTTAGAATGAAAAAGTAATTAAATTCGTAAGGAGAACAGAATGAAAAAAGTATTACTTTCAGTGGCGACTATGAGCCTATTAGTTAGCTCAGCATATGCAGCAGGAAACACGAACACAGGTTGTGGACTTGGTTCTATGCTAATCCCAAATCAAGATACTGTGGCTATGCAAGTTTTAGCAGCTACTACAAACGGAACATTTGGAAACCAGACTTTTGGTATCACAAGCGGTTCACTAAACTGTACAAAGCCTTTCAAGCTTGTTATGAATGACAAAGCTCAAAAATTTGTAGCTTCTAACATGGACTCAATCGCTGAAGAGATGGCAGCTGGTCAAGGTGAAAATCTTGATACTCTATTGTCAATGATCAAAGTTGATGACAAAGCAAGAGCAGCAGCTAAACTAAAAGCAAACTTCTCAAAGATCTACTCAAGCGAGAATGTTGATTCTGCAACAGTTCTTGACAATATCGCTACGGTTCTTTAATCTTTGAAACAAAAAGGGTTGATAAGATCAGCTCTTTTTGTCCTACTTCTCTCCCCACTTCTATTTGCAGATGATAGCTATTGGCTTAAACTCCTACACTTTAAAAATGGACATAGTGAGATCGATGATCCTAGCTTTTTCCTCGCAAAAAACGGCAAAACCGATCCCATCTCTGAGCTAAATGCCACGATAGAAGCGATAAAAAGTGATGAAAATATATCATGCAAGTATCCAGCACGAGTAGAGTACCTGTATGAGAAATATCCCGATCTATTAAAAGATACTCCCAAAAGAACTTGCAAAAAGGTTGAAGAACTACTAGATGAGATAAGTCCTAAAAAGTTAATTCTCGTCTTCCCCACTGCTCATATCAACTCACCTGCATCGATGTTTGGTCACTCATTTTTGGTAGTGCGAGGGGATGAGGTGAGTCCTTTGATGGCAAATGCTATCAACTATGCGGCAAACAGTGCCGAAACAAACGGACTCTTTTTTGCCTATTATGGACTAACAGGTGGATATGAAGGCAGATACTCTGCACTTCCTTACTACAAGAAGATAAAAGAATACAGCAATCTTGAGAGTCGAGATATCTGGGAGTATGAGCTTGACTTAAAAGCAAAAGAGATAAGACGAATGCTTCTTCATATATATGAGTTAAAAGATCACTACTCTAAGTACTACTTTTTTACTAAAAACTGCTCATATGAATTGCTATGGCTTTTAGAGGTGGCAAGAGCTGATTTAAAGCTTACAGATAAGTTTAGTTATAAAGCGATTCCTATCGACACGATAAAAGCTATCAAGAAAAAGGGACTCATCACAAAAAGTAGTTTCCGTCCTTCTCAAAACAGAAAAATAAAAGCCCTCATAGAGGCAAAAAAGAAGGCAAGAGGTGATCTAAAACGAGCCTATGAAGCAGAGCTTGAAGTAAAAAGATTGAAACTGCAAAGAAAAGCAAAAGATATCAACTCATCAGTTTATAAAAAGGAGCTAATAAGAGTTCTAAAAAAAAGAGCTTCACTTCCAAAGACTCCTACTCCAAAGATCACAACCCCTGTAAATCCTCTAAACTCACACAAAAGCACAAGAGTTGATCTAGGGGTGGGCGATAGTGGGTATGAGCTAGGTTTCAAGGCTGCATTTCACGATATATATGATTTAGATCTTGGATTTAGTGAGGGGGCATATATCGACTTTTTTCACCTTGACCTGCTTTATGATTGGGATGGCAAACTTCATCTAAGATATTTTGATTTTGTAAAGATCTCCTCTTATACTCCTATGAATGAAATGTTCAAATCTCCCTCTTGGGGAGTTCGTGCAGGGTTTGAAGAGTTTAGGGGATTGAACTACTTTGTACTTGATGGAGAGATTGGAGCTACAGGTAAGTTTAAAAATTGGCTTTTTTACTTAGAAGCTAAACCTTCAATCCATCTAAGAGATAGAGCCGTTTGGGGAGTAGCTCCAAAAGTTGGGGCTTTTGCAAACTTTCACAAACTAAAACTAGGGCTAAGTTTAGAAAAAACCTATTTTGATGATGGAAAAAGCTCCTACTTTAACGAAGCTTTTATCACATTTTCGCTCACAAACGATCTATCGCTAAATCTAAAGTTAGATGATGATAGGATCAAAAAAGATGTCAGTGCAAGACTCTTTTACTACTTCTAAGGAGAGAGTGTGATTTTGAGTATTGAGAGCAGTTGCGATGACAGTTCTATTGCGATAACGAGAATTGAAGATAAAAAACTACTCTTTCACAAAAAAATCTCCCAAGAGCTTGAGCACTCCAAATATGGAGGAGTGGTACCTGAACTAGCAGCGAGACTTCATGCCAAAGCACTACCAAAGATCTTAGAAGAGTGCATTGAGTATTTTGATGAGCTCAAAGCTGTTGCTGTGACAAATGAACCGGGGCTCTCAGTTACTTTAGTTGAGGGTGTGATGATGGCAAAGGCTATCTCGATATCTCTAGATCTACCAATCATCGCAGTAAATCATATCTATGGACATATATACTCACTTTTTATCGAAAAAGAGACAACTTTTCCTATGACGATACTTTTGGTCTCTGGTGGTCATACGATGGTCATAGATGCAAAAGAGTATAAACGATTTGATGTTTTGGCAAAGAGTATGGATGACAGCTTTGGAGAGAGCTTTGACAAAGTTGCCAAGATGCTAGGACTTGGCTATCCAGGAGGTCCCATAGTAGAGGAGTTGGCAAGAAGTGGCGATGAGGATAGATTTGACTTTACTATACCACTTCTAAACTCACCTAAATTGGCATTTTCATACTCTGGTCTTAAAAACCAAGTGCGACTTGCCATAGCAGATCTTGGCGATAAGATGAGTGAGCAAGATAGAGCCGATATCTGTGCATCATTCCAAAAAACAGCCACAGATCATCTGCTACACAAAGTAAAAAAGATATTCAAGCAGACACAGATCAAAGATTTTGCCATTGTAGGAGGAGCAAGTGCAAATCTATACCTAAGAGCTAAATTTGAAGATCTATGCCGTGAGTTTGGCTCAAAGCTACACCTAGCAAAGCTAGAATTTTGCTCAGACAATGCGGCGATGATAGGCAGATATGCCGTAGATGCCTTTGAGAGGGGTGAGTTTAGTGATCTTAACGACCTTGAGGCAAAGCCTAAGGTGTTTTAAGAGATCTATATATATTCCTCCCCATCAAGACAATCAAAGCAAATGCAAACAGTTTAAAATCAAGCTCACTAGCAAAGTGGGTGTTTTCAAATAGTTTACTTTTTGTGATCTGCTCACCTTGGGCTTGAAACTCAACGATTTGTGGTATATAGTAGTGAGAATAAAGAAGTCCACTAAGAACGACAAGTACTGCAGAAAGCAAAGCGATAGAATCTCTTTCAAAACTCTTAAATCTAAACCCCTCATAAAAAATAACTGCCAATATACACAGATCAACAAGGTAGCTTAGTTTGAGGAAATTTTGAGTCATTATGAGTCCCTCTTGATAGCGACTTAGTATCTCAGTTCCAAGTGCTACTTCTGAGTGGAAAACTACAGGTGCCACGACAGCTCCGGCATATAGTGATGCTCCAAGTGTGATTCCTAGGATTATGATATAAATAGTTGTTATTATTTTTGGTATTTTTAACAATTTTTCACCTTTTTTATTGAAATTATACACAAATTCTATTTAATTAAGATAATATTTATCCTAATAAGGTTATACTTATGACTTCAAAACAACAATAAGGATAAAAAATGGCTACAACAGTAACATTTAAAAACGACACAGTATGCAATCTTGCAGGTAATGAGGTAAATGTAGGAGATAAAGCTCCAGAGGTTACAGTAGTAAACTGCGATCCAATGCTTCAAGATGAAAAAGTAGGTGGAGAGGGTA
>CAZYJF010000096.1:0-5671 GCA_964647715.1 uncultured Sulfurospirillum sp.
ATAAGAAGATGGTTTGATGATCTTGTAGAAAAGATAGATAACTTCTTATTTCCAGAAGAAGAGGAATTTTTAGAGATTGAAAAAGAGTTAAAACAAATCGACTCAAATCAAGAGGCAGTAGTCACCACAAACAGAGCAAAACCAGCTCCTAAACCAAGTCCTACAAAGCCAAAGAAGGATGATGGAAGTCTGCTCCTTGAGACTATCAGCGATATAGATGAGCTCTTAGCTTCAAGCCACATCTCAAAAAGCAAAAGAACTGATGCTCTAAGTAACTTAGAAGAAGAGAGTAGGGACTTAGAGGAAAAAAAGAGTACAAAAAGCAGACCAACTAAAACAAAAGCTCCAAAAGAGGCTAAAGCAAAAAGCACTATCTCTAAAGTAGTAGCAGAAAATGAGAAGTTACTAAATACCCAGATAGAAAAGGGTGGAATCAAAAAGCCAAAGAACTTTAAACTTCCATATTTGGATTTTTTGAAAAATCCACCAAAGAGAAAACACCATATCAACGAAGCAGAGATAGATCAAAAGATTGAAGACTTGCTAGATAAATTAAGACAGTTTAAAATCGAAGGTGATGTTGTCAGAACATACTCTGGTCCCGTGGTCACTACATTTGAATTTAAACCAGCTGCCCATGTCAAAGTATCAAAGATATTAACTCTTCAAGATGATCTTGCTATGGCACTAAAAGCTCAGACTATCCGTATCCAAGCCCCAATTCCAGGAAAAGATGTAGTAGGTATAGAGATACCAAACAATGAAATAGAAACTATATATCTAAGAGAGATCCTAGAGAGTAAGCTATTTAAAAATGCATCATCTCCTTTGACTTTGGCAATAGGAAAAGATATCGTTGGAAATCCTTTCATCACCGATCTAAAGAAGCTTCCTCACCTACTAATCGCAGGTACAACAGGAAGTGGTAAATCTGTAGGTGTAAATGCCATGCTAGTATCACTTCTTTATAGAAATTCACCAGACAATCTAAAGCTCTTGATGATTGACCCAAAGATGCTTGAATTTTCTATCTACAACGACATTCCTCATCTTTTAACTCCAGTCATCACTCAACCAAAACAAGCGATTATCGCTCTTTCAAATATGGTTACTGAGATGGAAAAAAGATACAAATTGATGTCAAACACAAAGACAAAAAATATAGAAAACTACAACCAAAAGGCAAGAAAAGAGGGAAGAGAAGAGTTTCCTTATATCGTCATCATCATCGATGAGTTAGCTGATCTTATGATGACAAGTGGTAAAGATGTGGAGTTTTACATAGCTAGACTTGCCCAAATGGCAAGAGCTGCTGGTATTCATATCATAGTAGCGACTCAAAGACCATCAGTTGATGTAGTAACAGGACTAATCAAAGCCAATCTTCCTAGTAGAATATCCTTTAAAGTAGGGCAGAAAATCGACTCTAAAATCATCCTTGACACCCAAGGGGCAGAGTCCTTGCTAGGTAGAGGAGATATGCTTTTTACTCCTCCAGGAAGTTCTGGAATTATTCGTCTTCATGCTCCATTTGTCACAGAAGAGGAGATCGAGCAAATTGTTGAGTTTTTAAAAGTCCAGCAAGAAGTGGTATATGATCCTTCATATCTAAGTGAAGGAGATGATCTCTTCTCTACTGCCAATCAAGGTTCAAGTAAAGTCAATACAGGAAGCTTTGATGAACTATTTGAAGAGGCAAAGCAGGTGGTATTGAATGACAAAAAGACCTCTATTAGCTACCTCCAAAGAAGATTACAGATAGGATATAACAGATCAGCAACTATCATAGAACAGTTAGAGATGGCAGGAGTCCTCTCTGCACCAAATGCAAAAGGTCAAAGAGAGATACTAATAGATGGCTAAAAAAAGAATGTTTAGAAGAAAAACTGATCTTCCATGGCAACATATGCATATACCTACTGATGATCCTAATGCATTAGAGAATATCCAAAAGATTATGCAAAGCAGTTCATACAAAATGGCCATTGATGATGGTGAATTTTTGGTAGATGATATGACACTCTCCTTTAGATTGGGATTGGATTTTTTAAAAGCAGAAGAAAATTTCAAAAAATATGGCATAGAAAAGTGTCTTGTTGTATTTGGAAGTACTAGAATCATCGAAGAAAAATCTGCAAAAAAAAAGCTAGACTATGCAAAAGAGATGCTAAATCAAAAACCAAACGACCCAAAACTGCTAAAAAGCCTAAAAATTGCACAAAACCTATATAAAAAGTCTGCATTTTATGAAGATGCTAGAGAGCTTGGCAAAATAGTAGGCAAAAATTCACTCAAAAACTCTAAAGATACCCCATACCTGATGACAGGAGGAGGTCCTGGTATCATGGAAGCGGCAAATAGAGGAGCTTATGAGGTGGGAGCCAAATCGATTGGCTTAAATATCACTCTCCCTCATGAACAATTTCCAAATCCCTATATTACTCCTGATCTTTGCTTTTTGTTTTACTATTTTGCTACTAGAAAGATGCATTTTCTAAAAAGAGCTTATGCACTTGTCATCTATCCTGGGGGTTTTGGTACATTAGATGAACTTTTTGATGCTTTGACTCTAATCCAAACTCAAAAGATAGAACAAATTCCAGTTATTTTTGTCGGAAAAGAGTATTGGACTAATATAATCAATTTTGAGAAGCTAGTAGAAGAGGGTGTCATAGCAGCAGAGGATTTAGAGATATTCTCTTATGCAAATTCAGCCCTTGAGGCTTGGAATATGATACAAGAGTGGTATAACAAAGAGAGTTCTAACTCTTAATTTTGACTTCTTATTTTTTCTAAATTTCTACTTAAAGTCTTGGTAAAGTCAATTTTGAATAAAATCGCTCCAATTATACTTTTAAGGAAATAGATGAATAGTGTCCCTATTGTTGTGTTGGATTTTGGATCACAATATACCCAACTGATTGCTAGAAAACTAAGAGAGAGTGGAATCTACTGTGAAATAGTTCCATATAACGAAGATATTGAATCTATCAAAGCAAAACAACCAAAAGGTTTGATTTTAAGTGGTGGTCCATCATCTGTATATGAGAGTGATGCCTATCATCCAAGTGATGAGATATTTGAATTGGGAGTGCCGATTCTTGGTATCTGCTATGGTATGCAGCTAATTACTCAACATTTTGGTGGGGTTGTAATCCCTTCAGATCACCATGAATATGGAAAAGCAAATATAAAGTTTGAAGAGGAGTGCGAACTCTTTAACGATACTCCAAACAACCAGATAGTATGGATGAGTCATGCAGATAGGGTTGATATGCTACCTGAGGGATTTGAGAAAATCGCAAGTTCGGACAACTCCCCATATGCGGCTATCGCTGATAAACAAAGGCAGATCTATGCCTTACAGTTTCACCCTGAAGTTCATCATAGTGAGTATGGTACTACTATACTAAAAAACTTTGCTTTAGATATCTGTGGATGTGAAGCTTCATGGAATATGGGCAATTTTGCAAAAGAGCAAATAGCAAAGATCAAAGATAGAGTTGGCGATAAAAAAGTTCTATGTGGTGTTAGTGGAGGAGTCGATAGCTCTGTAGTTGCTGCACTTTTACATGAAGCAATAGGAGATCAGTTAATTCCTGTCTTTGTAGATCATGGACTTCTTCGAGCAAATGAGAGAGCTGCTGTTGAGGATATGTTTAAAAATAGACTTCATACAGATCTAATCACAGTTGATGCTAGTGAAGAGTTTTTAGATAAGTTAAAAGGGGTAAGAGATCCTGAAGAAAAAAGAAAAATAATAGGCGAAACTTTTATCAGAGTATTTGAATCAGAAGCTAGAAAATTTGATGATATATCATTTTTGGCTCAAGGAACTCTATATACGGATGTGATTGAATCAGTATCTGTAAAGGGGCCTAGTAAAACTATCAAATCTCACCACAATGTTGGTGGATTGCCCGAGAGGATGAACTTTCAATTGATTGAGCCTTTAAGGGAGATCTTTAAAGATGAGGTGAGAAAACTAGGCCTAGAACTTGGACTTCCTTCAGAGATGATAAACAGACACCCATTTCCAGGACCTGGCCTCGCTATCAGGATCATGGGAGAAGTAAATAAAGATGATCTTAAGATCCTAAGAGAAGCAGATACTATCATGATAGAAGAGTTAAAATCTCACGACTACTACGATAAAGTCTGGCAAGCATTTTGCGTCTTGTTAAATGTCAAAAGTGTTGGTGTAATGGGTGATAATAGAACTTATGATAATACAGTTTGTGTAAGAATGGTGGAGAGTGTTGATGGAATGACAGCAACTTTTGCTCATATCCCTCATGACCTTCTTGATGCTATATCAAATAGAATAATCAACGAAGTTGATGGTATCAATAGAGTGGTCTATGATATCACCTCAAAACCTCCTGGTACCATTGAGTGGGAATAGGGTGATGATAAAGAGTCTGTTTTTAAAGATCTTATTTAGTGCTATAGTTATCTTTGCTACAAGTGAAGGAGTTGGTAGTAGTGATCTAAGTACTCTTTATCAAAACAGACTAAAACCTACAGTAGATATGCTAAAACCTCAGCAAGAGATTGCAAAAAAGAGGCAGACAACTATCTATATATCTATCGCTTTAGCTGTGATTATCTTCATCCTCTTTGCCAAATATTTTAAACTTGCTGGTGTTTTAGCTTGGATTGTTATGGTAGTAGCAGGATATTTTGTCATCATGAAAAGTGCACCAAAAAGTGATTATGAGAGGCTTTTTTTACAAAAGGTTATAAGTCCCATAGGACTTAATTGTTGTGGATATGAGTATGAGGGCAAAAAGGTAGATCTACAAGAGATTAAAAATTCAGGACTTTTTGCACCAGAGCTTGATAATAGCTACCTTGGACAATCTTTTGGTAAAAAAGGTGTAAGTTTTGGATATGTCATCTTAACTTTCAATACAAAAGAGAGTGCTAGTGTAGAGAGGTTTAATGAAAACAAATTTGAGGGATTTATCATCAAGATAGATCACCCAAACTCAAAAACAGGTGCTATAATCTCTCAAGATTTAATAAAACAAGTAGCAGATATGGATATAGCAATGGCTAGTTTTTTTGCTAAGGGAAAAAGAGGGAAGAGAGTAGGAGAGTGGCAGTTATATGGAGAGATTGATGAAGATGTGATTGATAAAATCGCTCCTCTTAAAGGAAGAGCTCTTGGAGTATCATTTACAAAAGATGCGATTTATATAGCACTTCCTTATAAAAAAGATCCGTTTAAAGTTGATAGTTTTAAAAGATTTGATCTTGACTCTGCCAAAGAGTTGGATGAACTCTTTAGAGATATAGATAATATAGTTTCAATATTCAAGTGAAAACAAAAATCTTTTTGCTTAGTGAAAAAGAGTTTGAAGGTGCTTCAAATCTTCCTTGTATAAAAATAGATTTTTTAAAAAAGAGTGTTGATCTAAGCTCTTATGAAGCTCTTATCTTTAGCTCCAAAAATGGTGTAATAGCGATTGATAATATTAATAAAGGTTGGAAATCTCTTCCCTCTTATGCTATAGGTTCAGCAACAGCAAATCAAGTAAAAGAACTTGGTGGGCTGGTCGCTTACAGTGCTAAAAACTCTTATGGAAATAGTTTTGCAGAGGAGATCAAAGATAGATTAGAGGGCAAAAAAGCACTTTTTATCAGACCAAAGGTTGTAGCTTCAAGT
>CAZYJF010000097.1:0-5643 GCA_964647715.1 uncultured Sulfurospirillum sp.
TTGTATTTGGTGGTAGAGTTAATGCATATTTTAATGATACTACATCTTTACAACTAGGAGTTGAAGGTTCAAAAGATAATCCTATATATAAGCCAGGTGTTACTGGAGCTACAACTGATCTTCTAAGAGGAACAGTAAGTATTCAAAAAGATATACCAAATAGAAGTAGAATAACTCCGTATGTTTTTGCTGGATTTGGTGGTGAGAAGATTTACAATACTGAGCCAAGTACAAATGTAGATTCTCAAATGTTTTACAATGGTGGTGCTGGACTTAAATATTATGTAAACGAAAATGTAGATTTAGTTGCAGAAACAAGAGTTATACATAAAGTTGAAGATCAAGATACAGATTTGATTGGTAATGTTGGTCTTGGATTGAAGTTTGGTGGAAGAAAACAAAATGTAAAAACTCTTGATGATTTAAGAGCTCAAATACCTCAAAGACCTGTAACTGTAGCAAAGCCAGTAATTCTACCAGCTGAGCAAGTTACACAAGCTCCTGTTATGGCTGAACCTGAGCCAGTTATCGTTGGTTCACTTGATGAAAAAGAGATGGCTGTAAATGCTGATTTAGATAGCGATTGTGCACCAGTTGATATAACTGATGGCTGTGAGAGTGATAGAGCAGATATGGATAGAAGTGTGGGATTGAGTCATGGATACTATGTACAAGTTATCTCACTATCAAGAACATCTCCTAGAAAAATCACATCTAGATTAAATCGTGCAGGATTTAGTTATACAATTGAAAATGCAAGAAGTGCAAAAAGAGTTTTAGTTGGACCTTACAGCAGTAGAGCAGCTGCAAGTAGAGCTTTAAGAAAATTAAGAAGAATTAAAAGAGATGCATTTATCGTAAAAAAATAGCTTTAATGCCTCAAAAATTGGGGCATTAAAGCAAAAACTTTCAAAATTACCATCAATTTAATTAAAATTACTTAATTTTTTTCTACATTTGTCGATTTATCTCTAAATAAATTAATTTAAGAGGTAAACAAATGAAAAAAACTTTCAAACTAATAGCCATTTCTTCACTTGTAGCGATAGCTCTACAAGCATCTACAAGCCCAAATAGAGTAGAAGTGGATATAACAGCTGGTGTCAATAAATTTGATTCAGAATCTAGATTATCTAAAAATAATGCAACTTTTTATGGAATAAGAGGAACAATTTTTGATTCTGTTGTAGATAAGTATGGATTTCAACTAGCATACGAGGGTGCATATGGTGTTGATTATAAAAGATTATCTTCTGTAGAACAAAATAAACATAAAGAGAGTGATGTTCATAGATTATTTGCAAATATGATAGTAGATGGAAACAAAGAGTGGGGAATAGTTCCTTACATCTTACTTGGTGCTGGATATGAGTATCTTAGTGATGAGATAAAAGGTGAAGTAAGTCAAGGTATTGCAGATGCAGGTTTAGGTTTTCGTTACTACACAGATTATGGCTTTCATATTGGATTAGAGGGTAAAGCTATAGGAAAATATGACTCTCATGATATCGATTATATGGCAAATTTTATCCTAGGCTATGCATTTAATGGACCTTCAAAGCAGATTGAAGCACCAAAGCAGAAGCTTTATGATGTTCCAAAAGTAGAAACCAGCAGTGACCCTAGAACGATTATCAATGAAGTAAATGTAGCTCCAAACCAAGAAGTACAACAATATCCAAACTATGAATTGACAGAAAAAGAGGCTGCTACTACATATAATGACAGTTATAGCCAAGAAATTAGCTCTACACCAGTAGCATCTCCTTCAAACTCTTACTATATACAATTAGCGGCATACAGAAGTACAAATCCTGCTAATATGCTAAACAGAGCAAGAAGTAGGGGATTTACTAATGCTGATGTGATAGAAGATAGTGATGAAAGAGGTTTAATAAGTAGAGTTGTAGTTGGTCCTTATGAAGATAGATATGCAGCAAAAAGAGATCTTAGTAGAGTAAAAAGAACTCTAGAGAGAAAAGCATTTATCATAAGACACTAAGTTTAAAGAGTAGCAAAAATGCTACTCTACACCATTTTCGACAGGGTTTGGACTTTGTGTTTTTACTGCACTTGCATTCTCAAATGCTCCAGCCTGATACGCTTTATAACCAAAAGCAATAGCCACAATCAATAATACAAAGATAATAAATTTTGTCGCATTATTCATAAAATTTCTCCTTTTTTATTTCATTGTACAGATATTTTTATTAGATCTGGATATTTATCGCCATTACACAATATCTCTTCTACTCTTAGCTGCCACAACTTTCCAAACTCCCTTGCTTCATCTTCACTAGCACTGTTTTGCATCAATTTTTGCATCAAGCTTTGCATATTTGGATTTGCCGGAACGACTTGAGGATTGTAAAAGAGTTCTACACTTTTTTTATTATCTACTCTAGTAAACTTTGCACTAGAACTGATATTTGAGTTAAATCTCATCAAATTATCTCTTGCAAATTTTCCATTTAAGCCCTTAAATCCACTCTTATCTGTAGCTCCAGTGATATTTGAAATCACATTAGATATTACTCCGGTTACACCCTCAGAAATATCCTCTTTAAATTCAACCTCTATTTCACCTCTTATTGCTAAAGAATCAGGATATAAAGCCTTTAATGCCTCTTTTGCCATCAAATAAGCACCTGCTACAGTCGGACATGAGTGTCCTGCAAATTTAACAATATCTACATATTTTATCTCAATCTTTCCATCTTCAAAACTACCAAGAAACTTAGCAAGTGGATCTAGTATCTCAATGCTCTCTACTCTATCAAAAAACTCTGGATACTTCATCACATAGCCCCCAATTTTTTCTTAACTTCATCAGTTGCCATAGTAGGATTCCAAGGTGGATCAAAAGTTAGATCAACATTCACAGACTCTACACCATCTACCTTCATCACAGCCTCTTTGGTCCAATTTAGCAACATCTCATGGAGTGGGCATGATGGAGTTGAAAGTGTCATAGTAACTAATACACTATTATCATCATTGATCTCCACATCATAGATAAGCCCTAACTCAACCAAATTAAACCCAACCTCTGGATCTATAACAGTACTAATTGCATCATAAATATCATCTTTTGTAAAACTCATCTTTATCCTTTATATAAAAATATATATCTTAAATTCAACACTAACAATATAGCATTTGCTACAAAGAGTATCTTTGTAAATAAAAGTAGTATAGAACTTCCAAACAAAACTCCAATTATCGCGACTATTACCAAAGCTATCTTGACATTAAATTCCAATGTCGATAATCTATCATCTACCATCTGTGAGAGCATTGGCACCTTCTTCTTTCCAACTAGTGGTGCAAACTTCTCATTCCATACCAAAAAAGGAACGATTTTGTATATATGACCCACAATAAATGAATTTAAAAATCCAAAAAACAAAATTACAATAAAAAGCAACTCTACCTTATCATATGACAAAAATGGCAATAACAGTCCTAATATCCCCAAAGATACCATACTTACTATCATATCTTTGGCATAGATATCTATCTGCTTTCTAAGTCTCTTTTGAAAAATATCATAGAGTTGAAACAAAAGTAGATATATAGATACAAAAAGAGTTATCTTCACCACAATCAACCAGCCAAATATCGCACTTATTGCACCAATAATCAAAACTCTTAAAAGTATCTTTGATATATCTTTATTGAAGTTATGAGAAAGCATAAACATAGGTAATAAAACAGTCGCAATAATTCCTATCAAACCACCCACAAATACATACAAAACTAAAGGGATATGCGAATGTACCAAATAGTTTGTATCCAAATCCAATTTTGCATGAATCAAGCCTAAAGATGCTAACAATCCATAACTAACACCAATAAGCAATGCAATATGCACAAAAAAAATCGTATAGTATTTAATCTCTTTTTTTTCGACCTTAGTTATTGAGAGTAAAATATTTGCGATATACAGAAGAAATGAGATATACAAAACAACAGCCCCATAACCCAAAAAATTAAACATCTCTATATGAAGCAAAGGTAGAAGAAAGATAATCAATCCAAAAGCATATAAAAAAAGATGTGCATATGCAAGTGCATCGGAGAATAGAGGCACCTCAATGACTACTGATATGAGTTGATAGACAGCTCCAAAGATTACACTCATCACAAATCCAAGTAAAAACAGATGTGCAAAGCCAACTGATCTTGGATCTAATACAGAGATATTTTCTAAATCCAACCCTAAAAGTATTAGCGATGAAATTAGATAAAACAATACCCCCAAAATAAAAAAACTCTTTACTAATTTTGGAGGTGGAGCAAAGGTAAAGTTTAAGCCGTTCATATCTTAACCACTACATTTACTATCATTAAAGTCCGTATTTGTAGCTTCTTTTCCTTTTAATTTGAAAGTGAGTTTAACCTTGCCATCACTTAAAGACTCCTCATCCCACTCAAAATCGTTCTCAATCTTTGGTAGTAATCCCATCGGTTTTTTATGGTTTATCATAACAAGTCTTTTATCAGCACTATCGATTAACTTTAATCCACTCATCGCATTTACCATGGGTCCTGGAGGCTCACAGGTACTTGAATCAAACTCATAATAGCTTTTTCCATCTTTTTCATACTTGAAAAATTCAACTGTCGCACCATCAACACTAATCTTTTCTTTACTCATAAAAACTCCTTCTTTTAAGTTTAAAAGCAAAGATTATCAAATTAGGAGTAATATTATCTTGATTTAGATCAAGATCATTCAAACATAGCTTTTAGAATCAACTCTTCAAGAACTTCTATATGATGATCTTCATCAATCTTTATATAGCCTAGCTTTTTAAACTTTGATAAAATTCTAGAGAGTGTTTCTGGTGTCATATTTGCCATAGAAGCTATTTGTGTATTTTTCATAGTCTCAAACATCTCAGCATGGATGATGATAAGTCTAGCAACTTTCGCTTCAGAGGTTAAAATCATCTCCTTATGGATGACATTTGAAAGAATCTTCATTTTTTTTGTAAGAGATTTAATGATCTCCATAGATATCTGTTTATTTGCAAAAAAATCACTCTCAAGTTTTTTATAATTGATGATGAGAACTTGACCCTTTGTTACAAATCTACTAGTTGCAGGGTATGGAATATTTTCAAAGCATGCCAACTCACCAACTAAATTGATAGGAACAAATTGATGAATATATATCTCATTCCCCTTAGGATCAGTCTTGTATAGTCTTAATACACCTTCTACCAATATATACAAAATTCCAGGGTCATCCCCCTCATAAAAGAGTATCTCTCCACTGTTAAAACTCTTAAATGCTGAAATCTGTTCAAGTTTTTTTATATTCTCATCACTTAAGTTAGCAAATAGCGGAATATCTTTAATCCTATCCATCTTTTCTCATCTTTCCATATAATCTATTCTAATTATATAATATCAAAAAAATGATATATATATGATATATTTACTCTTATGGGTAATTAGATTTTTTATTGTAAAATATCCTATGAGTTTTTTGCAAAATTATCATATATCTTATATTTTAGTCTCTTTTGCCACCTTCTTGGTGATTGCAAACCTCTTGACACAGAGGAAAAAACCTTCAAGTATGATTGCATGGATTATCGTGATTGTTACTTTTCCATATTTTGGTATTTTACT
>CAZYJF010000098.1:0-5512 GCA_964647715.1 uncultured Sulfurospirillum sp.
TTATTTCGTTCATCACCATTATAAAACAAAAAAGTGTAGGAAAAATGTGGTTTAGATTAATACAACCTCTTGACAACTACATCCTATTGTAATACAATTGTATCTACAAATCTAACTTTCAAGGATAATGAATGAAACAGGCGATAAATATCAGATTGGAAAAAGATGTCGTAGAAACACTTGATGAGTATGCCAAAGAACTTGAAAAGACAAGAACAAGTCTAGTTGAAAAAGCCATAGAACTATATTTTGACAAACTTGATGAGATGCTTGCTGACAAGAGGATAGATGATCTCAAAGCAGGAAAGACGAAAGTTGTTCCGTTAGAGGAAGTATTTAAAAAAGCCGGTATAGATGTATAAAGTAGCTTTTGACGTACATGCTGAGAAAGAGTTTTTGAAGTTAGATAAACAGGCTCAAAAGATAGTTTCATCAAAAATACTTGATCTGCAAAATGGAAATTTTTCAAATGACAAACAACTGCAAGGAAAACATAAAGGGAAATTCAGAAAAAGGGCAGGAAATTACAGGATTATATATCTAAAAGAGAATAATTTGCTTCTAATCTCTGTCATTAGAATTGCCCATAGAAAAGAAGCTTATTGAAGTTATAAGAGTCTTAACCTCACAAACTCCTATCCCTAACCCCCTCTTTCGCCATCGAGTTTTCTTTCTTCACACTCGAACTTTCCAACAATCCACTAAGTTCTACCTCTTCATACTTGATACCTTCAGGCACTTTTTGAGAGTGGAGTTGCACGGCTGACTGCTTGTAGTTTGGCTCGAATGATAGAGGATCAAACTCACTTAGAGTGATGGCATTGATTAGTTGGGTGTTGAAGTGAAACGGCACGAAGATATTTCCCTCTCTGACACTCTCACTCACTCGCACAATCACATCATCAACCTTGCCTCTCTCTCCTGAGATAGATATCCTATCACCACTTTTGACTTGTAGCTTTTTCGCATCTTTTGGGCTTAGATCGATCCAAGCCTCCGGTGCCAAGTCCTCTAGTATCTTGATAGTTCCTGTTTTTGTTCTTGTGTGAAACTGCTCAACAGTTCTGCCGGTATTTAGAATGAGAGGAAAATTTGTAGAACAGTTCTCACTCAAAGGCTTCCAATCAAGCGGTAGCAATTTCGCCTTTGAATCCTCCGTAGGGCATGGGAAATCAGGAGTGTAGAGTCTTTTTGTTCCCTTTGGTGCCTTTTCATTACAAGGCCACTGGATACCTCCAAGCTCTTCGATAAGCTCATAGCTCATACCACTATAATCACAAAGTCTTCCTTTGCTGACTCTTTTTATCTCTTCAAAAGCCTCTCTTGGAGTGTTGAGCTTTGAAAAGAGCATCTCATAGACACCATCAAACTGTTTTGAAAAATCCCTAACTATATCGAAATCACTTCTACTTTCTCCTAGTGGCTCAACTGCTTTTTTAGCATAGTTGCACCTTCTTTCACTGTTTGTGTAACACCCCTCTTTTTCACTCCAAGTAGCTGCGGCAAAGACCACATCGGCTTCCATGGCGGTATCTGACATGAAACTATCTTGCACTACCAAAAGATCAAGCTTTTTGAGTGCCTTTCTTAGTCTGTTTTGATCTGGATAACTTACGAGTGGATTTGTAGCGACCACCCATAGAGCTTTGATCTCTCCTCTTTCTATCGCTTCTATGATCTGTGGATAGGCATAGCCTCTTTTTGTAGGTATCAGATCAGTTGGTACTCCTACTATCTTGGCAAACTCTTCTCTATCTTTTTGATTTTTATAATCTCTATATCCTGGTATGGATGAGGTGAAGCCAAACTCCCTTGTTCCCATCGCATTGCATTGACCGGTGATAGACATCGGTGATGCACCCTCACGACCCAAATTTCCAGTGATTAGAGCAAGGTTACAGATAGCACTTACCGTATCTGTTCCAAGTGCACTTTGATTTACTCCCATCGTCCAAGCACTCATCGCCGCATCAGCTCCGGCATAGACTCTTGCTAGTTCATAGAGGGTTTTTACATCGATTCCTGTGATCTGGGCTACCTCTTGAGGAGGGTATTTGGAAAAGATATGCTTTCTAAACTCTTTGTAGCCGGAAGTCCTGCTCTTGATAAACTCCTCATCCTCCCAGCCCTGCTCCATGATGATATAACACAAACCGTTTATGAGAGCTAGATCACTCCTTGGTTTTAGAGGAACGAAGATATCTGCCATCTGTGCGGTTTTGGATCGTCTTGGATCGATGACTATGATCTTTTTGTTCTTTTTGTTTTTGGCGATGTGTAGTTTTAAGATCGGATGGTTATCGGCGATATTTGCACCTATTAGCATAATCACATCAGCCTTTTGAAAATCCTCGTAGCATCCTACTGGCCCATCACTTCCAAAGCTCTGCTTATAGCCCATCACGGCACTTGCCATACAAAGAGTTGTATTTCCGTCGTAGTTGTTGGTTTTTAGTCCTAGTTGGACAAATTTACCCAGCATATAGAACTCTTCTGTTAGGAGTTGTCCTGTTGAGATGACAGATACCGCACCATTACCATGCTCTTTTTGGATTCTCTTAAACTCGCTTGAGACTTTTGAAAATGCTTCATCCCAGCTAACTTCACTAAAAGAGTCACCATTTTTGATAAGGGGGGCTTTGACTCTGCTACTTGCTCCTACCATTCTATGTTCACTAAGCCCTTTTGGACAGAGTGTTCCCATATTTACAGGATGTTTTGGATCACCTTTACTGTACTCGGGTCTGCCGTCTTTGACACCTATATACATACCACAACCAACACCACAGTATCCACAGGTGGATCTCACCCAGTGATCTGGAGCCTTTGCCTTGGCTACTTTTCCAAAGATTGGATCATCAACAAGTGCATATTTATCCTCTTTGATGTCGATTCCTAGAAAATCTTTTAATTTATTTATCATCCTATCCCCTTTGATTTCCGGCAAAAAAGTTCCCTGCCAATCCCAACGGAACCACAGTCCTATAAAACAGATACCTACCTGCTATCTCACTCAAAAATGCTCCCACAACACTAACTGCCAAAACTCCTATTGCCAAGCTTTGAAGTGAACTTGCCAAAAAGAGTATCGAAAGAAGAGGCAAAACCAATCCAAAGATTACCAAGCTGATAACTCTAAAACTCTTTATATGTTTAAAGTGCTCAAAGAGAAGCTTTTTTGTTCTGTTTAGTTGATAAAAGAGAGGATTTTCTTTGTCCAAATGTTTGTAAAACAAAATCTCCTCATAGATCACAAAGAGTTGAGTCACAGAGATGAGCAAAGTAGTCGCTAGCAAAACAGTCGTAGCACTCTTTTGATCTGTGATACTTAAAAATAGTGCCATGAGTAAAAAACCCACATAAGATGAAGCAAAAAACCTCTTTGTAGTGCTTTTTCTATCCCAACTAGGTCTTGCTTTGATGCGATAGATCATCGATTGTGCATAGATACCAAATAGACCTATCAGAAGTGCTAAAAACTCGGCTATTAAGATGAAGCTAGGATCTACTTTTAGAAAATATAGTACCGGTACTACAGATCCAATAGCAACAAATACTCCAAGAGCTATCGCTTCACGACTAAGCCACGAAGTTTTCCAGTTTTTCATAGCACTCATCGCCTTTATAGGACGACCAAGATGAAGAGCTGAAAGCGGAAGTCCAATCATCGCTGGAACTATAGCCACTAGTGCCATCAAAGCCGTAGGTCTTGGCAGATTAAAACCAAAAAAGTGCAACAACTCTCCAAGAAACAAAGCCACAAAAGCTCCAAGTGAGATTTGAGTTAAAACAGTCATAAAGACTAGTGGTAGTTCTGAGTGAGCAGGTTTTAGGATATGCTCATCGGCTACTCTAATCTCTGCATCTTTTGGAATATCTGGAAGGGTGTATCTAGTGGTCGGTTTTGTGATATTGATATCAGGTAAGTGTGGAGCGACACCCTCTTTTTGCATACCCTCTTTTAGCCACTCATCTACATTTACAGCCTCGATCTCGATAGCACCCCCCGGACAAGCTTGAACACAAGCTGGAGTCTCTCCCACTTCAAGCTTATCAGCACACATATGACATTTGGTTACTATACCTCGATCTTTGTTGAAAATCGGTACTTCATATGGACAGTTCCAAGTGCAGTATTGACAACCGATACAGCTAGGATCATCGTGCCAGACGATACCGTTGTCAAGCTTGATATATGAGTTTGTAGGACATCCTCTAAGACACTCTGGATCGATGCAGTGGTTACAGCTCATTGAATTAAAGAGTTGCAAAGTATCTGGAAATTCTCCCATCTCCATCTCTCCTACTCGTCGCCACTTGATGGAGTCTGGATTTGCATTTTGTTCATTGCAGGCAACTTCACAGCAGTGACATCCCACACATGCAGTCGCATCAAAGTGGAAACGATACTGTTCATTCTCTTTTAGAACTGGTATATCGATATGATAATTTCCACACTGCATACCTGTTTCATTTTTGTAGTTGATAAAGCTTTCAAGTGGTGTGTTTTTACTAAGTGCTTCCATATTTAGATCCTAGCAAGTTCCACCAAAATCTCTGAAAAGACTTTGGCTCTTTGATTTTTATCTTCGTGTGTCATTAGATACAAAGCTTCGGAGAGTTTTGGGTGAACTTTTGGATTTAGACGGCTTACCTCATCAGCTTTTATCTTCTTAGGTCTTGTTTTTATTGGGTCTAGTCCATCAACTCCCTCAAATCTATTCTCTCCTGTTAATTCTTTAAATAGTTTCATTCCTGAGTAGAAGATCTCATAAGCTTCGTTTTTATTTGTCTTTAACTCGGGATCTAGCTCAAAGATATGATCTATGCCTAGTTTTTCATTTAGGATATAGTTTATCTTAGTATAAAAGGCTATAGCTTGGTAACTAAAATGCTTTGATAACCATCTACTCTCAAACTCTTCAAAGCTTTCTGTCCTTTTTTTGTGCTTTTTGTATGCTAAAAGTAGATATTTTGCATGGTATTTGGCTTCAGTTATAGGTAGAGCTTTGTGAAGATGATAAGCCTCTTTTGCCTCTCTTGTTATCTTTCCTCCGATAAACAGATGAACTCCATCGACTCTATTTCCCTCACTATCTTTTGCCTTGCATCCTTCAAAGCCGATATCAGCGATACCGTGAACTCCACAACCTTTTGGGCAAGCAGACCAGTTCATCCTAACTTGGGCATTTTCTATCTTTAACTCGCTGTTTAAAAAATCAGCTAACTCTATGGCATCTGGTTTATTTGGGATCACACCAAAGCTACAAGTAGCCGTTCCAGCACAAGCTATCATATCCTGAAAGTATAGGTTGTTGTAGCTTGCATATTTTTTGATAAGTTGTTTAGCTTCAAAGTCTTGGAATCTCTCTTTGTCGATATTGATGATGTAGAGGTTTTGGTCATAAGTGAGTCTTAGATCACCACTTCCAAACTCTTTGGCTGTGATAGCTGAAGATATCATATCAGTTCCACTGAATATCCCAGAAGCTACTATCATCTTGTAAGCAAA
>CAZYJF010000099.1:0-4032 GCA_964647715.1 uncultured Sulfurospirillum sp.
AGGGCAATAGCTCCAATTGGTAGAGCGCCGGATTCCAAATCCGATGGTTGGGGGTTCGAGTCCCTCTTGCCCTGCCATAAGTTTAGGAAATAAAAATGCAGAAGATTTTAGATTACATTCGTGAAGCAAGAGCTGAATTAGCTAAGGTTATTTTTCCAACAAAAGAGCAAATTAGAAATGCTTTTATATCTGTTTTTATAGTTGTAACGGTGGTTTCACTGTTTTTAGCACTAATAGATGCGATAATGTCATTTACTTTATCGTCATTTTTATAGGAGAAATTGATGCAAGAAGAAACTACACCACACAAGTGGTATGCAATTCAAACATATGCAGGTAGTGAGCAGAGTGTTAAAACAGCTATTGAAAACATTTTTAATCAGCTAGGAATTGAAGATAGACTAAAAAGGATCTTGGTACCAACAGAAGATGTCATCGAGGTCAAAAATGGAGAGCAAAAGATAACTTCTAGGAGTCTATATCCTGGATATGTCTTCGCTCATCTTGATCTAGATACTGATATCTGGCACAGAATTCAGTCACTTCCAAAAGTAAGTAGATTTATTGGTGAGTCTAAAAAACCAGTTCCTTTAAGTGAAAAAGATATTAATGTAATCATCGAAAAAGCAGAAAAGAAAGCACCACCAAAACCTAAAGTTTACTTTGAGGTTAATGAGAGTGTTAGAATTACTGAAGGATCTTTTGCAAACTTTACAGGAGTAGTAGAAGAGTATGATATGGTAAGTGGAACATTAAAGCTTAATGTATCGATCTTTGGAAGAAGTACTCCAGTTGAGATAAACTATACGCAAGTAGAAAAGATAATATAAATTTAAAATAAGGAAAAAAGATGGCAAAAAAAGTTACAGGTCAAATCAAACTTCATATACCTGCCGGTCAAGCAAACCCTTCTCCACCAGTTGGTCCTGCTCTTGGTCAGCAAGGTGTCAATATCATGGAATTTTGTAAAGCTTTTAATGAAAAGACAAAAGATAAAATGGGATTTAAAATTCCTGTAGTTATCACAGTTTATGCAGATAGAAGTTTTACATTTACTATGAAACAACCACCAGCAGCTGATCTATTGATGAAAGCAGCAGGTATCAAAAAAGGTACAGATAACCCACTTAAAAATAAAGTTGGAAAATTAACAAAAGAGCAATTGCTGCAAGTTGTTGAGCAAAAAATTGCTGATCTAAATACTAGTGATCCTGAGCAAGCAGCTAAGATTTTAGCTGGTAGTGCTAGAAGTATGGGTATTGAGATAGTAGATTAAAAACCTCCTAACCACAGGAGTAAAATGTGGAAGCAAAATAAGCGGAGAGATAAATGTCAAAAAAAGTATCGAAAAGATTTCAAGAATTATTAAAAAAGGTTGATCCAAGTGCAGAACTTGGCTCTGAAGATGCGATAGCAAAAATAAAAGAGTTAAAGTCTGCAAAGTTTGATGAGACTGTTGAAGTATCACTTAAACTAAATGTAGATCCAAGACACGCAGATCAGATGGTAAGAGGATCAGTTATCTTACCAGCAGGTACAGGTAAAAATGTAAGAGTTGCAGTTGTAGCAAAAGATGCAAAAGCTGATGAAGCAAAAGCTGCAGGAGCTGATAGAGCAGGTGGAGTTGATATCATTGAAGATATTCAAGCTGGAAAGATAGATTTTGATGTATTGATTGCAACTCCTGATATGATGGGTCAAATTGGTAAAGTTGGTAGAATTTTAGGACCAAAAGGTTTGATGCCAAACCCAAAAACAGGAACTGTAACTATGGATGTTGCTCAAGCTGTTAAAAATGCTAAGGGTGGACAGGTAAACTATAGAGTTGATAAGCATGGAAATGTATTAGCAGGAATTGGAAAAGTTAGTTTTTCTAAAGAAGATTTGTTAAAAAACTTCACTGCATTTATGCAAAGTATCAACAAACAAAAACCTTCATCTGCGAAGGGTAGATACATAAAAACTGGTTCACTTTCACTTACAATGAGTCCATCAGTTAAACTTGATGTGATGGAATTATTGGATATAAAATAAGCTTTTAGGCTTAATCTTAGGTTTAAGAAAGTAGGGGCAATTATTTGCTTAAATTAGAGGATTCTCCGATCCTCTTTGCTCTTTGAGCATCCCTACCGATGAAACCGGAAAGGAGGAAAAATGACAAGAGAAGATAAAGTAAGCATCGTTGAAGAGTTATCTAACGAGTTCAAATCTGCTACTGCACTTTTGATTTGTGACTATAAAGGTATGAGTTGTCAAGACTTAGAGTCTATCAGACAAAAAGCTTTAGAGTCAAATACAAAAGTAAAAGTATGTAAGAACTCTCTTGCTGGACTTGCTATGAAAAATGCTGGTCAAGAAGAGGTTGAATTAGTTGATACAAATATCTTCGTTTGGGGTGAAGATCAAATCGCTGTTTGTAAATTGGCTGATGATGCTGCAACTAACTTTAAAGATAAGTTTGCTATAAAAAGCGGACTTTTAGAGTCAAAAGTTGTAGATATGGCTACAATTGAAGCATTTGCGAAACTTCCATCTCGTGAAGAACTTCTTGGTATGTTGCTCTCTGTCTGGACTGCACCTGCTAGAAACTTTGCAACCGGACTTGATAATCTTAGAGCAAAAAAAGAAGAAGAGTCGGCTTAATGAGTTTTGGTGTCTTCAATAGATTTGAAGACTTATGAAAATTAAAAATTAATATATTGATAAGGATGTAGTTATGGCAGTAACAAAAGAAGATGTTTTAGAGTTTATCTCAAATATGTCTGTTTTAGAGTTAAGTGATTTAGTAAAAGAGTTCGAGGAGAAATTTGGTGTTTCTGCTCAACCTACAGTTGTTGCAGGTGGTGCAGCAGCAGGTGGTGATGCAGGTGGTGCAGAGAAAGACGAATTTGATGTAATTCTTACAAGTGCTGGAGATAAGAAAATCAATGTTATTAAAGCAGTTCGTGCTCTTACTGGTCTTGGTCTTAAAGAGGCTAAAGAGGCAGTTGAAGGTTGCCCTACACCAATCAAAGAGGGTGTTAGCAAAGATGACGCAGAAGAAGCTAAAAAACAACTTGAAGAAGCTGGAGCTAGCGTAGAGCTAAAATAATAATACAATCGTCGGATTCACCGACGGTTATCAGTTGGATATTAATCCAATATCTGTTATTTATGTTATGATAAGTAAAAGATGTTGGATGGAGTGATCCTTTCCTAAACAAATTTGCAAATTAAAACTTCTACAAGGTAGGCCTATGTTAAACAGTTTACGCTCAGGAAATCGATTAAGAGTCGATTTTGCTAAAAATCTAAAACAAATTGATGTACCAAATCTACTTCAACTTCAACAAAAAAGTTATGAACACTTTTTAGATGCTGACAATAAGTACGATGAAAGTGGTATAGAAAAAGTTTTTAAATCAATTTTCCCTATACACGATGCTCAAAATAGACTAACTCTAGAGTATGTCGAGAGTGAAGTAGGAAAACCAAAATATACTATTCGAGAATGTATGAATAGAGGTTTGACTTATTCAGTACATTTGAAGATGAAAATCAGACTTATTCTTTGGGACAAAGATGAAAAGAGTGGTGAGAAAAAAGGGGTTAAGGATATAAAAGAGCAATTTCTTTATATCAGAGATATACCTTTGATGACTGATAGAACATCTTTTATCATCAATGGAGTTGAAAGAGTTGTAGTAAACCAACTCCACAGAAGCCCAGGTGTAATCTTTAAAAGTGAAAAAAGTACCACAGTAGCAAATAAACTTCTTTACACTGCTCAAATCATTCCTGATCGTGGTAGCTGGTTATATTTTGAATATGACTCAAAAGATACTCTATTTGTTAGAATAAATAAGAGAAGAAAAGTTCCAGTAACTATTTTATTTAGAGCACTAGGATACTCTAAACAAGATATTTTAAAACTCTTTTATCCTATACAAAAGGTTAAAATCAAAAAAGATAAATTTTTAGTTGATTTTGATGAAGAGGCATATCTTGAAAGAGTCGAGTATGATCTAAAAGATGAGAAGGGAAATCTAATCG
>CAZYJF010000099.1:4132-5494 GCA_964647715.1 uncultured Sulfurospirillum sp.
GCATATCTTGAAAGAGTCGAGTATGATCTAAAAGATGAGAAGGGAAATCTAATCGTCTCTGCTGGTAAGAGATTAACTGCTAGAAAAGCAAAGAAACTTAAAGAAGAGGGATTGACAAGCATCGAGTATCCTGTTGATGTTCTTATGGATAGATATTTAGCTTCTCCAATCATAGATAACGAGAGTGGTGAAGTACTCTATGAAACTCTCACAAAGTTAGATGAAAATAAGCTATCAAAGATCATAGAATTAGGTTTCAAAGAGATAGAGATTGCAAATGATCTAGCTCCTGGAGCTGATAGTTCAATCATCAATGCTTTTATCGCAGATTCTGAGACTTTGAAGATGTTAAAACAAAGTGAAGAGATTGAAGATGAGAATGATTTAGCAGCAATTAGAATCTACAAAGTCATGAGACCTGGTGAGCCAGTTACAAGAGATGCGGCAGTTGCTTTCGTTCATGATCTATTCTTCAATCCTGAAAGATATGATCTAACAAAAGTAGGTCGTATGAAGATGAATCACAAATTGGGTAATGATGTTCCTGCATATATTACTGTTTTGACAAGTCAAGATATCATTAGTGTAGTTCAATATCTTCTTGGTGTAAAAAATGGTAAGGGTCAAATAGATGATAGAGATCACTTAGGTAACAGAAGGATTAGATCAATTGGTGAGCTTCTTTCAGTTGAGTTACACTCAGGTCTTGTAAAGATGCAAAAATCTATAAAAGATAAATTTACAACACTAAGTGGTTCGATTGAAGAGTTGATGCCTCATGATTTAATCAACTCTAAGATGATTACAAATACCATCATCGAATTTTTTACTAGTGGTCAACTTTCGCAATTTATGGATCAAACAAACCCACTATCTGAAGTTACACACAAAAGAAGATTATCGGCTCTTGGAGAGGGTGGTTTGGTAAAAGAGAGAGCTGGATTTGAAGTAAGAGATGTTCACCCAACTCACTATGGTAGAATTTGTCCTGTTGAAACACCTGAGGGTCAAAATATCGGTTTGATTAATACTCTTGCTAACTATGCAAAAGTAAATGATCTAGGTTTTGTTGAAGCTCCTTATAGAGTGGTAAAAGATTGCAAAGTTACTGATGAAGTAGTATATCTAACAGCTACACAAGAAGAGGGCAAAGTGATGGCTCCTGGATCTGTTGAGTTAGATAGCGAAGGCAATATCGTCGAGGACTTGGTTGAAGCTAGAATCGATGGCGAAATAAAACTCATCGAAAAAGAGAAAGTTGATTATTATGATCTCTCTTCTAGTATGATTATGGGTGTAGCAGCAAGTTTAATTCCATTTTTAGAGCATGATGATGCCAACAGAGCATTGATGGGTTCAAAC
>CAZYJF010000100.1:0-5286 GCA_964647715.1 uncultured Sulfurospirillum sp.
GGATTTATCTCTAAAATAGCACTACCATCAAGTGGCTTCATAGAAAAGACATTAAAGCTAGTAGGACTTGGAAGAGACATCAAAAACTCACCATAAGTCATCTGATCTACAGATTGGAGTTGAATCTCAATGATTGATCTTAGCATCGTTGACATCTCAGAAGCTATATTTCTTGCTACCTTGTCATGGATACCCCTGATGGCTCTTAATTGCTCTTTTGAGATACGATTTGGTCTTTTAAAATCATAGAGCATAATCTGTCTATCATCATTTTGATCTTTTACAGACTGAGGCTCTGCTGAGTTGTCATCAACGACATCTAAAAGTGCATCTATCTCATCTTGACTTAATATATCTGCCATATTAAACTACTAACTTATCCCTCATCTGTTTCATTAACTTTTTGTGAAGTTGAGAAATTCTTGATTCTGAAATATCTAATATATCACTAATCTCTTTGAGGTTTAACTCTTCAAAGTAGTAAAGTTGAATAATCGTCTGCTCTCTTTGATTTAAATCACATATAATCGCTTTTACTGCTTCAATCATTTGATCGTTTTCGATTCTATCTTCAACACTTTTATCTTGATTTACGATAAGTTGTTCATTTAATGGTACAGAAGTTGAGATTTCTGAAGCTGCTTTTGCATCTCTTATCTTATCCTCACTCTCTCCTAAAAGTTTTGCTAATTGTGCATCATTTGGCTCAACTCCCTCTTCTGCTAAGTGTTTTGTAACTTCAGAATCGATTGCTTTGATTAGTCTTCTGTTGTTACGGCTAACGATATCCAAACTTCTTAAGTGATCTAGCATTGAACCATAGACTCTTTTTTTGGCATATCCCCAAAATGAGTCATTGATCTCAGCGTCATATTTTCTTGAGAGTTTTACCATCTCTTCAATCCCTATTGAGATTAGATCATTAACATCAACAGATGATGGTAATCTCTCCTTTAATCTAAAGCTCATAGCTCTTACAGCCGGTAAGAACTGTATAACGACTTCATTACTTTGTTGATTTTTACTCTTTTTATTACGGTCTATTGCACACATTAGCCCTTGGCTCCTTTGGATTTTAGATCTTGGCTCTCATTTATACTCTTTAGTAGTGTCGTTACCTGATCCTCTTTTGTTTTAAGTAAAGAGATTTGCTCATTCGCAAAATTTTCATATTCCCATTTATCAAATGGAATATGAAACTTCTCTTGTGCATTGATAAAGAGAATCAAAACTAAATGTATAAAGAGATAGAAAAATAGTGTGATTGACAAGGTGTAAAATAGAAAATAAAAAATATCATCAAATTCAATTATAGAAAAAATAAGACCTACAAAGAAGCCACTTACCGTAAAAAAGGCAATGTAATTCTCACTTCTCATCTTACCTCTTCCCATAATTTTTAAATTTTACTAAAATTATTCTATTAAACGCCTTAGAAAATTTACTAAACTTTTCCTTCGCTTTTTCTCTAGCATTTTCTGTTCCAATTTATAGACTAATTTTTTAATAATTTCATTTAGCTCATAAGAAGGTGTACTATTTGGAAAAATCTCGGTAAAAAGGTAACGATTCTTTGAGGATTTTTCGATATATCGACTCTTTTGAATAGAACCAAGAAACTCTAAATTTTCTGCAATTTCTAGATTATCTTGAGCTACTCCTTTTATTTTAGAATATATTAAGTTAGCCTCATGCGAACTCTTCACTCGATTGAGCAAAATTGATGTACTTTTATCTAGCTTGTCACAGATTTTAAGAGTAGTGTATGCATCAGAGATAGAAGATGGATTTGCTTCAGCGATGATAATCACTTCATCAGCAAGTTCTAGGATTGATTGGGTAGAGATAGATATATCACTAGGCAGATCTAAAAATATATAGTCATAACTAGCTATATCCTTTTTTGATTTTAAGATCTTGTGCATGATGATTTGAGGGGAGTATGATAGTATCTCATCACCACTTTGGGATGGTATTAAGGTGAGATTTTCTTTGATTTTTATCTCAATCTCTTCTAAACTCGACTCTCCTTTTAGAAAATGCAGGAGGTTTTTATTTGGTTTTTGATTAAAGATGATATCTTGATTTGCAAGTCCTAATGCCATATCAATGACTAGTAACTTATAGTTATAGTAGCTTAGAATATTTGCCATATTGGCACAAAAGATACTCTTTCCTACACCACCTTTTCCACTAGAGAGTGCTACAACCTTAACTCTCTTGTCCATCGCTGCTCTTTTTCTTAAAATCACCCAATATCGAATCAATCAAAAAATCACTTGTAGCCACACTAAGATCATCAGGAACCTCTTGACCTATCCCAAAATAACTAAGTGGCAGATTTGAGTCTTGAGTCAGAGAAAATATATTTCCAAAATCTCTACTCTCATCAAATTTTGTAACTATCAAAGAATCAAGATCCAATATAGAAAAATTTTGATAAATCTCCCTAAGATCATTTAACTTTGTCGTAGCAGATGTCACTAGTGCAGTATCTATTTTACACTCTGTATCACTTAGGATACTCTTTAGCTTTCTTAACTTTTGTGTATCATATGGAGAGTTACCTATCGTGTCTATAAGTATGATATCACAATACTCCAACCTATCAAGTGCCTTTTTAAAATCATTATGATCTAAAGCACTCTCTATAGGAAGTTTCAACATCTTTGCATAAGTGTAAAGTTGTTCAACTGCCCCAATCCTGTAACTATCTAAGGTGATGATTCCCACACGAAAACTATGCTCCAAAAAGGAGTATCTAGCTGCTAATTTTGCCAAAGTTGTAGTCTTTCCCACACCAGTAGGACCAACTAGTATCAACCTTTTTTTTGAGCCATCCAAAAATAGACTCTCATCACGAATCGGTATCATCTTTTTTAGCAAAACTTGAAAATACCTCTTTACGGTGCTTGGACTTCTTTTCATATATGTTGGCATCTGTTTGATTGTGGCTCTCATCAACTCTTCAAGATGCTCTTTTGCCATACCGCTGTTTTTGGCAATCGTATAGATATCAGCAAATTCAGGAGGGATTACTAGATCACTTCTTTGTGATTTTTTTGACTCCCAGACCATTGAAGCTATGGAGTCTAGTTTTTCATTTAATAGTTCTATATCTTTTTTTAGAGAACTCTCTAAGATATTGTCACTTTCAAGGTGCTTTTGTGTCTTGGATAACTCTTGCTTTGAGAGTTCTACCTTTTTTGAAAGCTCTTTTGCTTGATTTGAGAGATCTAAAAAGACATTTTTATCTACTTGTTTAGTTAAATCCTCTTTTTTATCTTTATTCTCTAAAGCAACTACCACTTCGTGAAGAGCAGGGGAGGTGATACTCTTTTTTTTGAGCAATTTCGTACTGATAACCAAAGCATCTTTTCCACATACCTCTTGTGCTTTTTTGAGTGCTTCTGCTGGAGAGTTACCCATAAATGTATATAATTTCATTAATCACACCTATACTTAATCAACCCAAGTGGTATCTTTACAGAATCCCTCTCATGCCAATGAGGGTGCGGTAGGGTCAAATACTTTGATCTTAGAGATATTCTATCATAAAAGATCAAATCTAAATCTAAAGTTCTTGGACTATCCTTGAAATTTCTACTTCGTTTAAACCTTTTTTCAACAAAGAGTAGATATCGAAGAAGCTTTTTTGGAGGAAGATTAGTCTTTATTATGATGATGGTATTATAGAAATCGGGCTGATCTAAGTATCCAAAAGGTGGATTTTTAAGAATTACAGAACTAGCAACTAGATCAACTACACTACTTTTTGCCAAGTAGTAAAAGAGCTTTTCAAATCTAGCTAAAACATTTCCTACATTACCACCGACTCCTATCGTAGCACAGTGTTTTTTCTTTGAGTTTTTGTGAAATTTTGGAAAATTTTTTTGATAGTGAAGACTAAGCTTAGCATCCACTACAATATCTCCGCACCATCAGACTTCACTACCACCATATCCTCTATTCGTACCCCAAACTCATCTTCTAGGTAGATTCCAGGCTCTATAGTAAAGACCATATTCTCCTCAATGATTAAATCATTTCTTTTATTGATATAAGGCTCCTCGTGAATATCAAGACCTACACCATGACCTGTGGAGTGCACAAAATATTTTCCATATCCGGCATTTTCTATGACTTCTCTTGCAACCTTGTCTATCTCCTTTGCCTTTATCCCTGGGCGAATCGCCTTTATAGCCTCTTCATTTGCCTTTAGTACTAGATCATAAATCTTTTGATGTTTTGGATTCTTAAAATTTTTATATTTATCAAAATCAAGGTTATCTTCAAAATAGCTACACCTTGTTCTATCCGAGCAGTATCTTTGATACTTTACCCCAGCATCAAGAAGTATAAAAGAGGACTCATTTAGAGTATGAGAAGTAGGGTGGGCATGAGGTTTTGCAGAGTTATGATCTAGTGCGATGATTGGCTCAAAACTGATATCATTTTTACCATGATTACTCATCACATCAAGTGCTTCAAAATATAGAAATTTTTCATCTTTTCCTAAGAGATTTGCTAATCTTTTAGCATATAGGTCAAATCTATCTTTACCAATTTGTACAGCTTTTTTGATGAGTTCAATCTCTTGACTACTCTTTATGATCCTCATCTTTTGCAAGAAGTTCTCATGGGGAAGAAAAGAAAGATTAAGATCATCTTTTAACTTTTCAAACTCAAAGATACTCCACTCTTTTGGATCATAAACTATCTCTTTGATGGAGCTATTTTTCAAAATCTCTTTTGCACTCTTTATCAAACTCTCTTTGGCTTCGATAACCTTAGCACCCTTGACTGCCTCTTTTGCCTCAATCGTATATCTGCCATCAGTGATATAGAATGCTTCACTTCCTAGTTTGATAAAGATTTGACTATCACTTGAGTAGCCACACTCATAGTATGAACCACTCTCATCTTTTAGAATGTAATTTGTCATTAAGAAGCAGGGGTGTTTTGCTGATCTTTGATAGATTTTATCTCATTTAATATCTGAATCATCGCTACCATCGCTAGATGATAAGAGAATGGTCCAAAACCGCTTATCTGACCTGCACAAACAGGAGCTAGAAGTGATTTTTTTCTAAAGTTCTCTCTTGCATGGATATTTGAAATATGCACCTCAATAGTCGGTAGTGCGACAGCTTTAATAGCATCAGCTATAGCGATAGAAGTGTGAGTGTAAGCTGCGGCATTTATGATGATACCATCACTTACCCCTAGAGATTCTTGAATCTTATCTACTATTTCACCCTCTAAATTTGATTGAAAAAACTCAAT
>CAZYJF010000101.1:0-5241 GCA_964647715.1 uncultured Sulfurospirillum sp.
ACTCAAACACCCCTGCAACCTGTCCAAAAACTCATCTCGACTCATCTCCACCGCACCCATAGATTTGAGGTGGTTTGAAGGCACTTGACAATCTATCATCTCATAGGAGTTTTCCATGCAGTAGTTAGATAGATGCACAAGTGCCGCTTTTGAAGCATCGCTTTTTCTTTGAAACATCGACTCTCCACAGAAAACATTTCCTAGATCAATCCCATACAATCCACCCACAAGCTCTCCCTCATAGTAGGTTTCAAACGATTTTGCTAGACCCATTTCGTGGATTTTTGTATAGGTTTCTATCACCTCTTCTAAGATCCAAGTCCCCTCATCTTTTGTTACTCTTACATCTCTGCATGCCCGAATCACAGCTTCAAAATCATGATCTATTTTTAGTTCAAATTTATTCATACTTTTTCTAAGGGATTTGGAGATTTTTATATCTTTTGGGAAGAGGACTAGTCTAGGATCAGGAGACCACCAAAGGACTGGATCATTTTCATTATACCAAGGGAAGATGCCATTTATATAGGCTGAGAGGACTCTATTTGGCTCAAGTTCACCTCCCCAAGCCACCAAGCCCTCGCTAGAGCTTTGGCGAGGATCTGGGAAGATGTAGTTAAAACTGTTTACTTCAGGGATCAAGCAGGTATTGCTTTTTGCATTTTATACTCTAAAGTCAATTTACCATCGACCACATCAAGCAACACTACTCCACCATCTTTTAGCTTTCCAAAAAGCACCTCATCAGTAAGTGGAGTCTTCACCTCATCTTGGATCACTCTACTCATCACTCTAGCACCCATCGTATCACTGTAACCTTTATCAGCAAGATACTCTTTTGCTTCATTTGAAGCTTCGATGACTACATTTTTATCTTTTAGTAGAGTCTCAAGCTCACCTAACTGTTTCTCTACGATATGGATCATATTCTCTCTTGCAAGAGGCTTGAAGTGAACCGTAGCATCAAGTCTGTTTCTAAACTCAGGAGCGAAGAAATCCCCTATCGCACCATCAGTCTGTGATGTTTCATCTTTGTTAAATCCCATCACAGGAGCCGCTTGAACACCAAGGTTACTTGTCATTATCAATATCACATTTCTAAAGTCAGTCTTTACACCGTCATTATCAGTCAAAGTGGCATTATCCATCACTTGAAGAAGTATATTCATCACATCAGGATGAGCCTTCTCTACCTCATCAAGCAAAAGCACTGTATATGGATGCTTTCTGATAGCTTCAGTCAGCTGTCCACCCTCTTCATATCCCACATATCCAGGAGGTGCACCGATGAGTCTTGATACATTGTGTTTTTCCATATACTCACTCATATCAAATCTCTCAAAATGGATACCAAGAGTCTGTGCAAGCTGTTTTGACACCTCAGTTTTACCCACACCAGTTGGTCCTACAAAGAGGAATGACCCCACAGGAGAGTCAGGACGACCAAGTCCTGCTCTTCCTCTCTTAACAGCTTTTGCAAGCTGTTCTATCGCTTCATCTTGTCCAAATACTTTCGATTTTAATTCACTCTCAAGATTTTGCAAGACTTTAGCATCATCACTGCTAACTTGTCTCTCAGGGATATTTGCCATTCTTGATACCACCATTTCGATATCTTCTACGACAACTTCACTTCTTCCCTTCTCACTGATATGAAACGATGCCCCAACCTCATCAATAAGATCAATAGCAGAATCAGGCAAAAATCTATCATTGATATGCTTTTTAGCAAGTTCCACTGCACTCTTTAGTGTAGGATCAGGATATTTGATATTGTGATGATCTTCATACTTATCTCTTAATCCTTTCAAGATCAAGAAACTATCATCGATACTTGGCTCATCTACATCAATTTTGGCAAATCTTCTACTGAGAGCTTTGTCTTTATCAAAAAAGTTTCTATACTCACTATAAGTAGTAGCTCCCACACACTTGATAGCACCACTTGCAAGTGCAGGTTTTAGAAGATTTGAAAGGTCCATACTTCCGCCACTTGTCGATCCAGCTCCTACTATAGTATGTATCTCATCGATGAACAAGATAGCATTATCAAACGCCTCAAGCTCATTAAGAACACCCTTTAGTCTCTTCTCAAAATCACCTCTATATTTGGTACCAGAAAGTAATGATCCTATATCAAGAGAAAACAATGAAGCACCCTTTAAGATCTCCGGAGTCTCTTCGTTGATGATCTTTAGTGCCAAGCCCTCTACGATAGCAGTCTTACCAACTCCTGGTTCTCCTACTAAAAGAGGATTGTTCTTCTTTCTTCTACAAAGCACTTGCATCACACGATCTAACTCTTTTGCTCTTCCAATAACTGGATCAATCTTACCACTCTTTGCAAGTTCATTTAGATTGACTGTATAGTTAGCTAGATCACCATCTTCTTTGATCTCTACACTCTTTTGTGTAACCTCTTCGTGTCTCTCCTCTGTGATAGCTTCAATAAGCATCAATCTTGACACACCTTGTTGCTTCAAAAGATAAACACTATAGCTTCTCTCTTCATCAAAAAGTGCTACCAATAGATCTTCTACACTAGCTTGTTTTTTATCAGCACCCTTGACACTTGTAATCATATTATCAATCACTCTAGCAAGTGCAACTGTCTCAAATGGATCATGATAGTTATCCTCAGGAAGAGGCTTAAAAACCGAATCCAAATGGGTCTTTATCCTCTCATGCAAAAACTCCGTATCAGCTCCACACTTTTTCAACAGTGCAATAGCTTGTTCATTAGTCAGCAACGAATAAAACACATGCTCTATAGTTACATACTCATGTCTGCTCTTCTTTGCATACTCCAATGCATCATTTAATACCGAGTTTAACTCTTTATTTAACATTTACTCTTCCTCTACAATTGCTTTTAGCGGATATTCGTTCTCTTTGGCTCTCTTTTTCACCTGAAATGCTTTAGTCTCCGCCACTTCAAAAGTATAGACACCGCAAACTCCTCTGCCGTCTCTATGTACTTGAAGCATTATATTTATAGCTGAGTCCACACTGTGTTCAAATAGATCCATCAAGATTTCTACAACAAAATCCATACTTGTAAAATCGTCATTTAACAAAACTACTTTATACCTCTTGGTCTCTAAACTCTCCTGTTTAGATTCAACTTCAAGATCTAAGTCACTCTTTGAACTCACGCACAACCTCTTTTCTTGTTTATTTCAGCCTCATTATACACTTTTTTTTTATACAAATCGTTAATAATGGATAATAATTATCCTAAAACTCTAACAAAGTGGTAATTTGGTAAACTTTTATTATGAAAGCTATACTAATCACCGCCACAAACACAGATGTTGGTAAAACTTACACCACCCTAAAGCTCATCCCTGTTTTCTCAAAGATGGGCTACAAAGTTGGAGTTATGAAACCCATAGAAACTGGGGTAAATGACCTTCCACAGGATGCTTCACTACTACTTAATGAGTGTAAAAAGTATAATAAAAACTTCAACTCTATAACTGTAGATGATATCTGTCCCATACAGCTTAAACTACCTGCTGCTCCCATAGTAGCAAATGATTTTTCACCCATTGATCTTAGTCCCGCTTTAGAGAGTTTTAAGAAGTTCAAAAAAAGTTGCGATTTACTCCTCATTGAGAGTGCCGGTGGTATCTTCACTCCCATAAACTTAGACCTTTACATGAAAGATCTTGCCGATATTTTCAAGGCAAAAACTCTTCTTATCTGTGATAGCCACCTAGGATGCATCAGTACCACTATGCTTCACATATCATATATGAAGTCAAATAATTTAGACTTCATATGGGCTTTTAACCAAAGGGATGAAAATTTCCCCCTCGTATCAAAACCATTCTTTCAAAAAAAGTTCCAAAAAACTTTGACAATCCAAGATGATCTTGAAATCATTGCTAGTAACTTATTGTCACTGTAACAGGGATCGAACTAAGTGGTCTATCACTAAACTTTACGATTTTTCTACCTTTAAAGTAAGCGATATTTTCATATCCTACCAACTGACTAACTCCTCTTGATACCCTATACTTTGTTACACATTTTCTTTGTGTTTGGTACCCAGGTGTTGAGTAAACTCTTTGAGATGAATTTTGACTTGCCATATTTCCACCCACGATAGTTCCAAGTATCGCTCCACCGATAGTTGCGACATCTTTACCCTTGCCTTTTCCTATCTGATGACCCAAAACTCCTCCAACTGCTCCACCCAAAACTGAAGCTGCCACTCTGTCTCTCTCATCATATCCACCGCCTCCATAAGCTCTATTTACCCGAACTCTCTCATCATAGCACTCTTGATAAGGCTCTCTTTGACTTGTTGTTTGATACCTTGGCTGTGAACTGCTTACTTTCACATACTCAGTATAAGTAAAACTCTCAGCACTTAAAAGTGAACTTAGAGTCAAGATAGTTAATATTGTTTTTTTCATAATCGTTACCCTCCAGTATTTTTACAGTAAAATTATCTCACTACAGTGTGAAGTGATTGTGAAGATTAACCCAGATTTGATACAATTTTGATACAATAGCTCTTTATGAAACACTTAACAAGTACGAGAGATTTAAGCTTAGAAGATGTCAACTCCATACTAAAAAGAGCAAAAGAGTTAAAATCTTCTCCTTATAAAAAAAGTCTTGAAGATAAACTAATCATCACTATATTTTTTGAAAACTCCACAAGAACAAGAAGTTCATTTGAGATAGCAGCTAAGAGACTAGGAGCCCAGGTTGTCAGCCTTGATGTATCCAAAAGCTCCACTGCAAAGGGGGAGACTCTCTTTGATACAGCTTCTAATCTAGATGCTATGGAGCCAGATGCCATCGTTGTCAGACACAAAGACTCAGGTGTTCCAAAACTGCTATCAAACTACATCTCTTGTCCTTTGATAAATGCAGGTGACGGATCACATGCCCATCCTAGTCAAGCTCTACTTGATCTTTTTACCATAAAAGAGCATTTTGGATTTGCTGATTTAAAAGGTAAAAAGATAGCAATAGTAGGAGATATCAAAAACTCCCGTGTGGCAAATAGTAACATCGAGCTACTAAATAGATTTGGCTTGGAAGTTGTCTTAGTCGCTCCTCCTCATTTTATGCCAAAGTTTGAAGGAGTCAAAAAGAGTTACTCTATAAAAGAGGTAGCAAAAGATGTAGATATTATCATGTCTTTAAGAACTCAAGTAGAAAGACACTCAACCATCACCTATGCATCACTAAAAGATTATGCAAATGACTTTTGTATCACCA
>CAZYJF010000102.1:0-5241 GCA_964647715.1 uncultured Sulfurospirillum sp.
AAAATCAAAATCAAAATCAAAATCAAAATCAAAACCAAAACCAAAACCAAAACCAAAACCAAAACCAAAACCAAAATCAAAATCAAAATCAAAATCAAAATCAAGCTGGAGAGCAAGATGGTGGGGATTTTACTGTTGAGAGAGGAGTTAATTCATTAAGAGTTACTTTTAACACAGGTAGAGAAAACCAACCTCATCCAACCCTATTCATTGATTCTGACGGAAATGATAGAACTGGATATAGAAGGGAGCTTGAGGATTTGGGTGCGGATTATCTAGTACAGGGAAATAGATTGTATCGTTATTCAGGTGATGGCAATAGATGGTCTTGGACAGCAGCAGGAACTGCTAGTAGTCATGGCGAAGGAGGAGTTTATACCTTTAGTCTTGAGTCAGATGATGCACAAATTGGAGATGAGACTAAGGTTACATTGAAAGTATATGATGCAAATTGGGAGCCGGGAAGAATAATGGGGCCATATCTTATAACTGCAACTAATGTCAATGAAGGTGGAGCTGAAGAGCATCAAAACTCACTTTTCACTGTGAATGGTGCCGTTCTACATGTGAATACAGATAATATGGAAGTTCCAGCGAATGCAGTGCATTATGATCTATTTATTAGAGATCATTCAAGCCATGACAGATATCAAGGTTTCTTAGTTGAGGATGGTAGAACTTATCTTTATACGGGTGATGGTAATACTTGGAGATGGAGACATGTAGATGACATCGAAGATAGAAATCCACAAAGAGGGAGAGTAAATGCAGATGTAGGTCTTGGAGATTTTATTCTGAATAGAGCGGATGAGAGTGCTTATGAGTGGGCTCTATCTGATGCTCATATCTCTTTTTATGATGCGAACTGGAATTTCCTTGGTTCTTCTGAGGAAATTCGAGGTTTTAGATTTAGAGATCAATAACCACAGACAATATCTTTAAAAAGATATTTTAAAAGGAGTTAAATAAAAAAGCTCTTGCCTTCTAGCAAGAGCTTGGAAATACCCAATCAATAGCAAACAACACACTTTGATCTAAAAATAGGAGAGCTAGTCTCTCCTAAACTTTACAGCCTTATTTTCATACCATTCGTGAAATTTTGCAAATTTGGCTATAATCCCCAAAAATTTAATTAAAGAGTTAGGATATATATGCAAGAGATAAGAAACATCGCTGTAATCGCCCATGTCGATCACGGTAAAACAACACTAGTAGATGAGCTTTTAAAGCAATCAGGAACATTTGATGAGCATACCCAAATAGATGACAGGGTGATGGATAGCAACGATATCGAAAAAGAAAGAGGTATCACGATCTTAGCAAAAAACACAGCTATCAGTTACAAAGGTTATAAAATTAACATCATCGATACTCCAGGACACGCCGATTTTGGTGGTGAGGTTGAGAGGGTTTTAAAGATGGTAGATAGTGTGCTTTTGCTTGTCGATGCACAAGAAGGTGTAATGCCACAGACAAAATTTGTGGTCAAAAAAGCACTTGAGCTTGGTATCAGACCGATTGTGGTCATTAACAAGATAGACAAACCAGCAGCTGAACCAGATCGAGTTGTAGATGAGATCTTTGACCTGTTTGATGCACTTGGAGCAAATGAGGAGCAGTTGGATTTCCCTGTGGTTTATGCAGCGGCAAAAAATGGTTATGCAAAGTATGAGCTTGAAGATGAAGATAAGGACATATTACCTATCTTAGATACTATCATCAAGGAGACTCCAGCCCCTGTTGGAAGTGTGGACAACCCTCTTCAACTACAAGTCTTTACACTTGATTATGATAACTTCGTTGGAAAAATCGGAATTGCCAGAATATTTAACGGTAAAGTGAAGAAAAATGAAGCAGTTACATTAGTTAAAGCTGACGGAGAAAAGATAAACGGTCGAATCTCAAAGCTTATCGGTTTTCACGGACTTGATAGAGTAGATATAGATGAGGCATTTAGTGGTGATATAGTTGCCGTTGCTGGATTTGAAGCTCTTGATGTAGGTGATACACTAGCTGATAGTGCAAATCCAGTGGGACTAGATCCTCTTCACATAGAAGAGCCTACTCTATCAGTCGTAATGAGTGTAAATGACTCTCCACTTGCAGGAACTGAGGGTAAATTTGTCACATCAAACAAAATAGCCGAAAGATTAGAACAAGAGATGCAAACAAATATCGCTATGAAATATGAGAGCACTGGCGAGGGAAGTTTTAAGGTTTCAGGTCGTGGAGAGCTTCAGATCACAATTTTAGCTGAAAATATGAGAAGAGAAGGGTTTGAGTTCTCTTTAGGACGACCTGAGGTTATCATCAAAGAGGAAAACGGTGTAAAACTAGAACCTTATGAGCATTTAGTTATCGATGCACCTGATGATCTTACTGGAACTGTAATTGAGAAGCTAGGAAAGAGAAAAGGTGAGATGAAGTCGATGACTCCAACAGGTGACGGACAGACAAGATTGGAGTTTGAGATACCAGCTCGTGGACTTATCGGATTTAGAAGCCAATTTCTAACTGATACCAAGGGAGAGGGTGTGATGAACCACTCATTTTTGGAGTATAGACCACTTACTAGTGGAGTCAGTAGTAGAATGAATGGAGCTTTAGTCTCTATGGAAAACGGAGAGGCTCTGGGATACTCTATCTTTAACCTACAAGAAAGAGGAGTGATGTTTATCAAGCCTCAAGATAAAGTATATGCCGGTATGGTGATTGGTGAACACTCAAGAGCAAATGATCTTGATGTAAACCCTATCAAAGGAAAGCAACTCTCAAATGTCAGAAGTAGTGGAGCAGATGAAGCTATCAAGCTAGTTCCTCCTAGAATTCCTACACTTGAGAGTGCTTTGGAGTGGATAGAAGATGATGAACTAGTCGAAATAACTCCAGAAAATATCAGAATCAGAAAAAAATATCTTGATCCTACAGTAAGAAAAAGAATGGCAAAAAAGACAAAGGCATAATCTTGAACAAACTTTTAAAACTACTCAAATATCTTCCTATTATCTTTAGGATCTTAAGAAGCTTAAAAAAATAAAACCCCTCCTTAGAGGGGGATACATTTCACTTTTTTTCCACAAATATATGTTAGATTACCGCATGGCGTAGGTTTCTGTGAATTGATCTGGTTTTGTGGGATATCCCCAGGTAGCAGGTGTCACTACGATACAATTTGATCCCATCAATCTTTTTTTAAGGGCGTTTTTCAATACCCCTTTATATGATAAGGAGATTGTTATGAGAGATAACAAAAGACGGGATTTTCTAAAGATTTCAGCATTTACAGCTGCTTCAATAATAGCTTCACCAGTAATGGCAACAAATAAAAGCACGGCAGGTGAGGACTACAAAGCATTAGTCGTTGTACTACTTGAGGGTGGTGCAGATACTTTATCGATGCTTGTTCCAAACTCAAATGAGAGAGATTTTAATCAATTTAAATCTATCAGACCACATATTGCAAGTACAAAAGATGAGGTTCTTAAACTTAAAAACACTCAATTTGGGCTACATCCAAATATGTCGAAACTTCAAAGAATATACAACAGTGGAAATATGGCAATCATGGCAAATGTAGGTGTTTTAGATCATAAACATACCACTTCTCAAATCAAAAATGCCAAAAAAGCTGATGATCTAGGTTATCTTGCTAGTAGATTAGATAACCATATAGATCAACAAGATCACTGGATGATGGCAGGAGATACAAAAAGTGGTTGGGCTGCAAAAGTAGCAGATGAACTAGGCTATGATTTTGTAAACATCAGTGTCGCTGGTCAAAACAGTATGCAGTATGGATCAAAAAAAGCTTCTTTGGTAGCTCATGATGATATCTTTGGTACTCATCAAGTGATGGAGCAAGTTCCAAAGGCGATGATTGATACATATTTTAATAAAGATGAAATGTGCGAGGGTAAATCTTTGGGTGAACAGCTTGATATGGTACTCAACTTAATTGAATTTAGAAAAGAGTTTAACTCACCAAAAAGACAGATATTTTTTGTCAGTCACAGTGGATGGGATATTCACAATATCTCAAGTTCAAATAAAGCAAAAAAACTATTTAACCAAAAAGTAGCTTATCTAGATCACTCATTGGGCGAGTTTTACAGTAGTTTGGACAAACTTGGTCTTAACAAAAAAGTGACTACTTTTACCATGTCAGAGTTTGGTAGAAGTGTTACAAAGCAAGGTGAAGATCATGGTTGGGGTGGACATGCACTAGTACTAGGAGGGTCAGTAAATGGTGGAATTTATGGAAAAATGCCAAAACTTTCACAAAACTCTGCAGATACTCTAGAAAATGGTTCACTTGTACCAACAACATCTACACAAGAGTATCTAAGTCCTTTAATTGCATGGCTAGGTGAAAAGAGTGTTGATCTAAAAGAGATCTTTCCAAATAGAGAAGTTTTTTCTAAAAGTAGACTGAACTTTATATCATAATAAATATTTTTTGTTATAATATTTTTTCAATTTAATTTAAAGGAAATATATGGATTTTGGTGATATTCTCAGTATGGGAACTAAAATGTTACAAGACAAAGTAGGTGATAATGCAGATTCTAACTCAATCCAAGATGCGCTTAGTTCGCTTCTTGGAAATGAAGAGGGTGGATTTGATCTAAGCAACATCATGTCTGCACTTACAGGTGGAGATAGTGAGGATGAAAATGGTGGTGGT
Organism: uncultured Sulfurospirillum sp.; assembly: GCA_964647715.1. Classification (GTDB taxonomy): domain Bacteria; phylum Campylobacterota; class Campylobacteria; order Campylobacterales; family QNZT01; genus QNZU01. The sequence continues at coordinate 4,685 of CAZYJF010000102.1, forward strand.
CTTGCTGATATCGTAGGTTCTTGGATAGGAAGTGGAGAAAACAAATCAATAGACTCTGGAATGCTATCAAATCTTCTTGGAAGTGACAAGATCTCAGAATTTGCCCAAAAATTAGGCATTGATGAGGATACAGCAGCAAACTCTCTTGCAGATGCACTACCAAATATAGTAGATAAAGCGACTCCAGAAGGCGAATCACTACTAGATCAAGTAGGTGGTCTTGATGGACTTATGAATATGGCTGGAAAACTTTTCGGCAAATCTTAAAGAGATTAATAGGAGTTAATTTCTCCTATTAATCATTTATTAATAAAAATCAATATTTTTACGATATACTATCTGTATGTATATAAGTTATGCATATATAATCGAATAAAAATTTTAAAGGAAAAATAATGGGACTTTATGATAGAGACTATGTAAAATCAAAAAATTCTGCTCATCATGAAGCAGATAGCGGACATCTTTCTCACGAAGGAGAGAGAGGATTAGCACTCTTTATCAAACAGACTTATCAGCTATTTGCAGGAAGTCTTTTGGTAGGTGCAGTAGGTGCA
>CAZYJF010000103.1:0-5182 GCA_964647715.1 uncultured Sulfurospirillum sp.
ATAATCCTTCTTATAACTTATATCATGACTATAAAAAAATTAAAACCTATACGAAAAATCAAAGCTGAGATGGATAAATTTGCAAATGGTGATTTGGATATAGATTGTGAGATGGAAAATAACAATGAGATAACCGAAGTTGCAAATGCCTTTAACTATGCAGTATCACAGATTAGGCAATTAAACAACTCAAGAAGACTATTTCTAAGAAATATCATGCATGAGTTAAAAACACCTATTACAAAGGGTAGAATTACAGCTGAGATGCTAGAGGATGGAAAACAAAAAGATAGACTAATAGCTACATTTTCAAGACTAGAGAGCTTACTAAATGAATTTACAGCGATAGAACAGATATCAGTAAATGGACAGCATTTACAAAAAAGAGTCTATAGGGTGATTGATATCATTGATGAAGCTATCGATATATCTATGGCTGACCCAGATCATATAGAGCAGATGATACAAAGTGATCTTAATATAAAAGTGGATTTTAAACTCTTTACAGTGGCTATCAAAAATATGATTGATAATGGTATCAAGTATTCAAGCGACAATAGAGTCAAAATATCTGCAAATTTTAAATCTATACAGTTTGCCACACTTGGTACAAAATTACCAAAAGAGCTTTCATACTATACAGAACCTTTCACTCAAGGAGAGAACAACTCTCCTCAGAGCTTTGGTTTGGGACTATATATAGTAGATAGCATTTTACTAGCTCATCATATGAAATTGGAGTATGAGTATAGTAATGGGTATAATATATTCAAGTTTATTAATATACAGCCGATAGTGTAGTAGATACCTATCTCTAAAATGGAGTTAAATATGGCTTTAACATTCTCTAATACCCAAATGTTAAAATCTCTTGTAGAGCATCATATAGCTCTTATTAGACGATTTGGTGATGATGAATTTGAAGAATTTTCTCTACTATTTTTAAAGTTAGACAGTGGTATTAATATCGATATCAAAAAAAGTATTCAAATCATCTTTAGGGAGAGTGATCTACTCTTTGAATATGATGAACATTTTATACTCTTGTTACCAAAAACAGGATGGAATGGTGCTGTGACACTTTTGAATGGATTACAAAAATTTTTAAATCAAGAATTTAAGGATGCAATTATTACTTTTCCTGATGATGGGGATAATGTAGAAAAACTTTTAACTAACTTTGCAAATATGGTAAATAAAACTTACCATATAGATATAAAATTCTAGCTTAGCTTCCTAAAATACTATACCTCAAGCTGTATAAAAATCTTTTACTTTAAAGAATAATATGCTATCATAAACATAATTGGTACTAACCAAAAATTCAATGACAAAGGATCAGAATGAGAAGGTTTTTATTGGCACTTTTGGGGCTAATTTTACTACTTGGTTTGAGCTTTTTATGCTTTAGAGATAAAGCTGACTCAATTAAGGAAAATTTACTTTCAAAGACAAATGCCGCACTTAGCTCACACAATATTACATGGGCTAAACCAGAGTTGATAGGAGATGATTTATCCCTAACAGACAAGGTTAGATTGACAGGAGAAGCACCTTCAAGTGAAGCAAAAGAAGAAGCTGCAAAAGTTGTATCTTCGATAGATGGTGTATGGGGTGTTCAAAATGACTTGATAGTTGCAAATCCTAATATGGTAGCAAATATTCAAGAAAAAAGTGGTGATGAACCTGAAACAAAAGAGCCTATTAAAGTTACCGACAAGGCAGAGAAGTCTGATGAAGAGAAAAAAGAAAAATCTCAAAATGGACTAGAACATTACTCTATGTACATAGTGAAAAATGCTGATGGTAAACTCTTTTTAGAAGGGTATGTACCAAGTCAAGATCTTCATGATAAACTTCTAAAAGATGCAGAAAAACTTTTTGGAAAAGACAAAATAGTTGATTCATTAAAGATAGCCAAAGATGCTCCTAAAGATTGGGAATATATGAGTCAATTTGGTTTGAAAAAGTTATCGGAAGTAGATTTTGGAGATATGAATATCACCGATTATGGTTACTTGTTTAAGGGGCATTTATCTACTCATCAAAAAAAGATGGACTTTTTAAACTCTATAAAAAAAGTGATGGCTGATCCTCAAAATCATTATGGCAGATATAGAGGAGATTATATCGTTACAGCACCTGTAGAGGCTAAAAAACAAGAGGTAAAAGTAGCAGAACAAAATATTGATACTACAAGTGATAAAAAAGAGGTTACTCAACCTAAGATCAATGATCTTAAAGCAAATGTAGAAAAAACTGATGATGAAAACAATGCAAAGGTGATTTCACAAAAAAGTCAAATCAATGAAGATACATCTGTTGAGGAAAGAGCAGATACAAGAGCACAGGAATGCCAAAATCTAATCAACTCAACCATTGATTCAAGAAAGATTCACTTTGCGTACAACAGTTCACAAATCAAATATGATAGTTACCCTATACTAAATGATATTATCTCTACTCTTAGTCAATGTGATCTTTCTGGTCATACACTTGAAATTGCAGGTCATACAGACTCAAAAGGAAGTGAAAAATATAACAAATGGCTAAGTCAACAAAGAGCTAACAGAGTAAAAGAGTATCTCATAAAACATGGAGTTAGCGAGTACAAAATAGAGGCTCATGGATATGGTGAGAGTATGCCTATTGCTAGTAACAAGACAAAAAGTGGTAGAGCATTGAACAGAAGAATAGAATTTAATATAAAATAAAATAGAAGGAGAAAAGATGAGTTATTTATTAGCACAGATATTGGTTTGTTTACTAATTGCAGGATTGATTGGAGCTGTCATTGGATGGTTGCTTAGAGGTGGTTGTAAAAATCCCCTAAGAGATTGTGAAGATGAGTGGAGAATGAAACTAAGTTCTTTGGAAAGCGAATATAACAATAGACTAAAAGAGTTAGAAGGAAGTAATGATAAAACTTACTACAATAGTGGTGACAAAGAGTATATCGCTAGAGTGGATAATGATCTTGAAAATGCTACATTAAAAACATATAAGAGTGGTTCGAACAAAGAAAACAAGGAGGATGACAGTCTTGGCTTAAATACTGATATAAATAGTTCTCACAATATAGCCAAATTAGATCATAGAGAGTTAGAATATACCAAAGAACTACTATATAAAAAAGGTATAAAATTAGATGATAAGAAGATAGAACTATATAGTAAGCACGGAATTGATCTAAGAGATGAAGATCACTTAGAAGATGATTATGATATCGAGTCGATAGAAGGTATAGGTGCCCATGAAGCAAAGCTTTTAAAAAGTCATGGTATTAGAAGTACATATGATTTAATCAAAAACTTACATCCTCATAGTGAGATAGCAAAAAAGATAGATCTAAAGCCAGAGTCTATTGTCGCTTGGAGAAGTATGAGCGATATGATGCAAGTACCTGGAATCAATGCTAAAGTAGCAAGACTCTTACACAGTGTGGGTGTAAATTCTGTTTCTGATTTGGCTGATGAAGATTCACATAGACTACACAATAGAATGAGTGAGTATAATAGTCGTTCTCATATACTTCATGACACACCTTCACTTCTTAAAGTTTCTAGATGGGTAGCAATATGTAAGGATTTGAGGTTACATGGTTTAAACTCATCTCATATGGGAGATAAGAAAGAATACATTCCAAGAGTAGATGATAATCATAATAATGCCTCATTAAAATATAAGAGTGGCTCAAACAAAGATAACAAGGAGGGTGACTGTCTTGGCTTAAACACTGATATAAATAACACAAGTAGTTTATCCAAGCTAGATCATAAAGAGTTAGAATATACCAAAGAGCTACTAAATAAAAAAGGTATAAAGTTAGATGCTAATAAGATAGCACTATATAGTAAGCATGGTATTGATCTTAGAGATGAAGATCATTTAGAGGATGATTATGATATTGAAGCAGTTGAAGGTATAGACTCAAAGTATGCAAGCAAATTCAACTTACACGGTATTCATACCACTAATGAACTTGTTGATACTTTAAAAGGTAGAGATCTTGAAATAGAAAAATTTTCAAAAAAACTAAAAGTGGATGTTGAAACTATTAAATCTTGGATTAGTATGGCAGAGTTGATGAAGCTTCCTGGAGTTAATAAACAGAGTGCGAAGTTGATGCAAACTGTTGGTGTATCATCTCTATCAGAGTTAGCTGTTACAAATGCTCATTCATTACATAATGAGATGGAAACATTCAATAAAAAATCTCCAATATTGCCAGAAGTTCCTTCACATCATAAAGTTTCTAGGTGGGTAGCAATCTGTAAGGATTGGAAGTCGTATGGTTTAAACTCATCTCATACCGGATATAACAAAGAATACATTCCAAGAGTAGATGATAATCATAAAAGTACTACATTAAAATATAAGAGTAGTACAAACAAAGATAACAAGGAGGATGACAGTCTTGGCTTAAACAAGAAAAGTCATGAATCTAGTGATCTAACCAAACTAGATCATAAAGAGTTAGAATATACCAAAGAGCTACTGTATAAAAATGGTATAAAACTAGATGATAAAAAGATAGAACTATATAGTAAGCATGGAATTGATCTAAGAGATGAAGATCACTTAGAAGATGATTATGATATAGAGTCGATAGATGGTATAGATGCCCATGAAGTAAAGCTTTTAAAGAGTCATGGTATTGTCAGTACATCTGCTTTAATCAAGAACTTACATCCTCATAGTGAGATAGCAAAAAAAACAGGTCTAAAACCAGGATCCATTTACAGATGGAGAAGCATGAGTAATATGATGCAAGTTCCAGGGATCAATGGTAAAGTAGCAAAACTACTATACGGTGTTGGTGTAATATCTATTTCAGATTTGGCTGATGAAGATTCACATGAGCTACACAATAGAATGAGTGAGCATAACAGTCGTTCTCATATACTTCATGATACACCTTCACATCATAAAGTTTCTAAGTGGATAGCACTATCAAAAGATTTAAAGTTACATGGTTTAAGTAATTTAGACCATGATCTCTTAGATAGTGACTCTAAAGTAGGATCTGAGATTGGTGCAGAAGGTTCTAATGATAAAGATAAGGACAGTTCTAAAGATCTAGATTCTATGAGTCATACAGATGATGAGTCTCCTAATAAACAAGAACTTTTAGATAAAGATAGCTCTAAAGATGATAAGAAACATGATCTCTTGGATAGTG
>CAZYJF010000104.1:0-5150 GCA_964647715.1 uncultured Sulfurospirillum sp.
CTGGAATCAGAGGCTTGAAAATGCGGGTCAAGTTTCTGGAACTTTATTCAAAAACTTGGTAGCTCTTGCTTGCGGAGGTAAGAGCAACCTTATAGTGCCATTTTATCATAATTTTCTTAAATTTTCAATCTCATTTTAATTATATATTTACTCACAAGTTCTATTTACCGAATATTAGTTATACTAATACCTATTTATTAGATCGGGGGAATATATGGGGAAAATAATAAATATTTTACTTTCTATGAAAACAATGGTAATCTTTACACTTTTGTTTGCACTATCTTCAGCTCTTGGAACATTTATAGAAAATGATTACGGAACTGAGACAGCATGGGCAGTCATTTATACAACTAGATGGTTTGAGTTTATTATGTTTGTACTAGCAATCAATCTTATAGGTAACATCATAAGATTTAAACTCTACAAAAAAGAAAAAATAGGTGCATTTATCTTTCACCTTGGATTTTTAGTCATACTTCTTGGTGCCGCGATTACTAGGTATATAGGATATGAAGGGATTATGCATATAAGAGAAGGAGCTATCAGCAACACAATCACTACAAATTATAACTACATAAATATCAACTCTTCTAAAAACAACAAAAGCTTCCATACAGATAAAAGAGTATTACTATCAAAGATGAGTAAAAATGATTTTAGTATCAATATCCCCATGGACAACGATAGTGCCACACTAAAATACAAAGACTATCTTCCAAATGCAAAAGAGAAGATTGTCAGTGATCCAAATGGAATAGCGATGATCAATATGCTGGTTTTAGCCCAAAATTCCAGACCAAAGCCTTTCACTTTAAAAGATCAAGATATATTGGATGCAGGAGAGTTAAAAATATCACTAAACAAAGATGGAGCCAATCTTAGTATCTATACAAAAGATAATAAGTTTTATTTCAAATCAAGCACTCCAATTCGCTGGACAAAGATGGCAGATAGAAGTAGTGGAGAGTTTGAAGCAAACAAAGAGTACCCCTTTGAAAAAGGAAGACTTTATGATCTAGGCAGTGTAAAGTTAGTCCCAAGAGATCTCTATCCAAAAGCCTCGATCAAGCTAGTAAATGAAGTCGATAAAACAAAAGGTGGTAGAATGATGAAATCGATTCAGCAAGAGGCTTTAAAGGCAACTTTAAACTATCATGGAAAATCAGAGGATATCATCTTGAAAAACTATGGTAAAGGAACGATTGGAGATGCTGTCGATACAACTATTGATGGTACAAATTTTCATATCTCTTGGGGTGCAAAAACTATAAAAATACCTTTTAATATCAAACTAAACGATTTTGAGCTAAAACGATACCCAGGAAGTATGTCACCAGCTTCATATGCAAGTGAAGTGGTACTAATGGACAAAGAAAAAAATCTCACAATGCCATATAGAATATTCATGAACCATGTTCTTGATTATAGGCATTATAGATTTTTCCAATCCTCATACGATCAAGATGAAAAAGGAACTGTTCTTTCGGTCAATAATGATCCAGGAAAACTTCCTACATATATAGGATACTTGATGTTGGCACTTGGTTTCTTGCTCACGCTATTAAATCCAAAGAGTAGATTTAGGAAATTAGCAAGAATGGTACAAAAAGATAGTATGAGTACTCTTTTACTCTTCATTCTATTATCATCAACAGGAGTCAATCTCCATGCAAAAAGTTCACTAGATATCGTCAAAAGTTATCAAAAAGAGCATTGCGATAACTTTGGTGATCTGTTGATTCAAACTCACGATGGTAGAATTAAAACAATAGATACTTTTGCCAATGAAGTGATGCTAAAACTACACAAAAGCTCATCTGCATATGGAATGAATGCCAGCCAAATCATGCTTGGACTCTTAAGCGATCCTAGTGACTGGCAAGAAATTCCACTTATCAAAATAAAACATAGCAGAGTAAAAAAAGTCCTAGGTCTTGAAAAAGACCAAAAGTATGCCTCATTTAATGACTTTTTTAAAAATAAAAGAGAGTATAAGTTAGCTCCCTTTATTCAGGAGTCGGTTAGAAAACCGCCAATCAAAAGAAATGAGTTTGATAGATCACTTATCAAAGTAGATGAAATGTTAAATATCATGTATATGATCTACACAGGTGATCTGCTAAAAATCATCCCAAAAGTAGATGATCCAAACCAAAAATGGTACAGTGTAAAAGAGGCGATTGGAACATTTCCACCAAATGAATCCAAAGAGGTACGAGATCTAGTAGTCGCATATTTTCAAGCACTTGATAAAGGAAGAGAGAGTGGAAAATGGGATGAAGCTAATAGTGCTTTGAAAAAACTGCAAGATTATCAATACAAAGTAGGAAGCAAGATCATTCCTCCAAAAAGTAGACTTCAAGCAGAAAAAATCTTTAAAAGATTATCACTCACAAACAAATTGATCTTTGTCTATACACTTATCGGTCTAATCCTTCTTACTTTTGTCGTAATAAACATGGTCAAAAACCGTAAAACTTCAAAATGGATCAAGATATTTAACACTCTCTTTATCATCGCCTTTTTGATTCATACTCTTGTTCTAGCAGCAAGATGGTATATCGGAGGACATGCCCCTTGGAGTAATGCCTATGAAGCTATGCTTTATGTGGCTTGGTCTATGGGCTTGGCAGGAGTGATATTTATGAGATACTCCCCTATCATCACAGCTCTAGCTTCAATCATTGCAGGTTCAACTCTAGCAACGACATTTTTCAACGAGATGAATCCTCAAATAACAAATCTAGTACCAGTTTTAAAATCCTACTGGCTTAGTATCCATGTATCTATAATCACAGCTAGTTATGGATTTTTAGGACTTAGTGCGATGCTTGGACTCTTTACATTGATGCTTTATATCTTTGGTGATAAGAACAATCCAAACATCCCAAGAAGTATTAAAGAGACAACAAGACTAAATGAGATGACAGCAATCATAGGGCTTATGATGATGACGATAGGAAACTTCATCGGTGGAGTTTGGGCAAATGAATCATGGGGTAGATACTGGAGTTGGGATCCAAAAGAGACTTGGGCTTGGATATCAATTCTTGTCTATACTGCTGTACTTCATCTAAGATTTATCCCATTTTTTAACAAAAACTATGAATATAAATTCTCTGTTGCGACAGTTTTAGCTATCAGCTCCATAGTGATGACATTTGTGGGAGTAAACTACTACCTATCTGGTATGCACTCATATGCAGCAGGTGAACCTGTCCCTGTACCAAAATACCTATATGTAATCATCGCTTTTGTACTCGCAACAATAGTAACGGCATATATAAGAGGAAAAAAATTTATGAAGTAAGACCAAAGGTTTTAAAAAACCTTTGGTAAAAAATTATCTAACTGCTGAAGATTTAGAATCAACTACAGGCTCTTCGATAACTACAGGTGCAGGAGCTGGTGCTGGTTCTACTACTACTGTAGTTCTTTTAACAGCTGGCACTACTCTAACAGCAGGAGCTTTTTTAACTATCTTCTTTGCACTATTGCAAGACTTTTTAGGTGCACAACCACTCATACTAAGTACTCCAGCCACAACGAATAAACTAATTACTAAATTTTTCATATTAAATCCTTTTATAAAATTTGTACTAGAAGTATAACATTTTATTGATAATGAAACTATTTATGAGAGAAAAATTTGAACATACAAAAACTACTTGGGAAATCTCCCAAATAGTTTTTAAAGATATTATTGACAACCACAAGGTGTAGAACAAGCTGGTGCAGGTACAACTACTTGACAAGGTGTTGCACAAGGAACAGCAACTGCATGTGGAAGAACTTTCTTAGGAGCACAACCACTCATCAATGAAACACCAACAAGAGCTACTGCCAAACTAAAAATAACTTTCTTCATACTTTCTCCTTAATTTTAAAGTAAGGAGATTATTACATACAAAGATAGACAAAAGGTTAAATATATATTACTAATTAAATTTTATAATACTTTTTTAAACTGCTTAAGCCACTTACTATTATCCTCAATCACATCTGATTGCTTCTTGAGCAAACTATTCTTAATCTGCTCCAGCTCCTCCAAAGAGAGATATTTTAGAACATAAGCATCCATCTCCATCTCTCCTCCATAAGTCTCCAAAAGCTCCTCAATCTCCTTTAGCTTTATCTGCTTATCATCCAACTCTTCTCCTTATGATCCACCAAATTAGAAGTAATAGCACTATTATTGGAAGTAGCACTTGAGCCCAAGCTCCGATATTTAAGATCTTGTGCAAGATACCCTCATGCATTTTTTTATCGATCTTCACTCCAGACATCTTAGCGATGTGAGTCATAGCTGAAACTGCAAGGTTTCCTTTTGGTATAGATTGGTGACAGCTTAGACACACTCCTCTTCTATCTAGCTTTTGCATCGTTTGCTTATCTAGTGCATGGGAGAGTTTCCAGTGATCTCCTACTGTTTGAAGTTGAGTTCCATTCTCATCTACCATCATAGAGTAGTCATGATTCATATTGACAATAGCAGGAATCTGCTCATCAAATTGCTTTGGTAGTACTTTTTTATCTGCTCTCATTAGATCAACTATAGTAGTCTTAGATTGGTCGCTAAAGTATTTTCCTCCTCCTATTCCCATTCCTAGAGCTTTAGCTGATGCATGACAACTCTCACATGTTCTTGATCTTTTACTGATAGTGTGTGGTTGAACCGGTGACATTACGATAGACTCTACACTCTTCTCACCCTCTACATTTGGAATCTTCCAGACATAGTTTTGCAAAAGTGCCTTACCATCTTTTCCTATCACAGTAGCAGTAACTTGACATCCAGGAATCGTAGGAGATACCCTACCCTCTCCATTTCTACTAAGAGTCGGATCTTCCCATCTTAGATAACTTCTAGTCTCCGTTACCTGCCCATCAACCAAAAAGTTTTTTAGATCTTTGACATCACCTGTTACTCCATTGTGATGAGCTTTCGATGCTGCTAAGAAGTCTGGATTTTGCTTACCTTTTGAGTAATCAACTTTCACATGACAGCCATAACACTGAGGTGCCCAAGTGGCATGACAAGTGTAACACTCCAGCTTTTCCATATGAGCTTTGATCTGACTCATCGCGATCTCACCCTTTTTGGAGAGTTTACCCTCTTTTTTTAGCAGTTTCAAAGGCTTTAACTC
>CAZYJF010000105.1:0-5112 GCA_964647715.1 uncultured Sulfurospirillum sp.
TTTAAGCTATATTTTAGTTTATTTCTGTATATACCTATTTAATAGCACTTATCTTAAGTAGATTATCCACCTGTGCTTCTCTACCTAAAAATGCTTTAAATAAATTTTTCATACTTTCGCTTCCACCCTTGTATAGAATATTTTCTTTGTAACTATTTGTCATCTCTTTGTCAAAATTACTCTCAATCAATTCTACAAAGGCATCACTGCTTAGAACCTCAGCCCATTTATAGCTGTAATATCCTGCTGCATAACCTCCTGCAAAGATATGGGCAAAACCATTTTGAAATTTATTGTATGACGGAGGAATTGTTACGGCTACTTCTTTTCTTACTGAATCTAGTAAGTGTTGTACTTCATCACCTTGATAAAGATCACTATGAAGTTTAAAATCAAATAGTGCAAATTCTAATTGTCTTAACATTCCCATAGCTGATTGGAAATTTTTCGCATTTTTTAATCTCATTATCATTTCATCGTTTATCACTTCACCCGTTTCGTAATGTTTTGCAAATTTTTTCAAGACATCTTTCTCATAGGCAAACTCTTCAAGAAATTGAGATGGAAACTCTACTGCATCCCACTCTACTCCATTTACACCACTTACAAAGCTTTCATTTACTTTTGATAGTAGATGGTGAATTGCATGACCCATCTCATGAAAGAGTGTCACAACATCTGAATGTTTGAGCAACGAAGGGTTCTCTCCGCTTGATGGAGGGAAATTGGCTACTACAAATGCTGATGCCTTTATCTCTTTGCCATCTATATCTATATGGTGTGCTTGCCAATTGTGCATCCAAGCACCACCTCTTTTTGATGATCTAGCTTCTAGGTCTAGATAAATTCTTGCTATCAATTTTCCATCTTCATAGATATCATATGCATCTGCTTTTTCATGCCAAAGATCAATAGCTGTCTTTTTAAACTCTAATCCAAAGACTTCATTTAAAAAGTCAAATAATCCTCTAACGACTGAGTTTTTTTCAAAATATGGTCTATACTCCTCTTCATCTAAGTCATATTTTTCTTTTCTTAGTTTTTCTGAATAGTAAGCAAGATCCCATGAGTTTAATTTTTTGCCTGCATAATTTTCTAATTCTTCAAACTCTCTTTTTCCTTGATCTTTACTCTTTTGTGCTAACTCTTCCAAAAATGATATCACTTCATCAGTGCTATTTGCCATTTTCGTAGCGAGTGAAAGCTCAGCATAGTTGTTAAATCCTAAGATCTGTGCTTTTTCATATTTTAATTCTAGTATCTCATCGATGATCTTGGCATTTTCAGGAGCCCTAGTAACATATGCTTTGTATAGCTTTTCTCTTAATTTTTCATTTGGTCCATAGGTCATATAAGCTATGTAGCTTGGCATCTGGAGTGTAAATCTCCAACCCTTTTCATGCTTGGCACTTTGAAGGTCACTTTGAGGAATGCCTTCGACATCATTTTCATCTATGACAATCATCTCAAAGGAGTTGGTAGCATCAAGGAGGTTTTGAGAAAACCTATTTGATAGATCGGAAAGTTTTAAAGATATTTCAGCCAGTCTCTTCTTTTTATCCTCATCAAGATCAATACCACTTAACTTAAAATCTAAAATGGTATCATCCAAGACCTTATTTTGCTCCTGAGTTAAAGTCTCTGATTCTTCATCTTTTATGGTTTTGTAAAGTTCAAATATTCTCTTATCTTGTGAAAGTTTTGTACTGTACTCTGTGATAATAGGTAAGAGCTGGGCATAGATCTCTTGAGATTGCTCTGAATTGTTTACAGAGTTTAGATGAGAGATTTGTGTAAATTCTAACTCAAGATCATCTTCAAGCTTTTCAAATGACTTCACAAAGTCGTTATATTTTGGCTTTTTATTTAAGAGTTTTTCTATCTCTTCTTGATTGAACTCAATTTTATCGATGACATTTTTTTTGATCGATTCTAAGTTGGTGTTAAATTCTTTGAACATTCTATTCCTTTGAAAGTCTAATATTGTAATATCGGTAAGTTTTTACCCCTCAGTATAACAACTTAAGCCAAAAATCAACTAAAAAAGCTATAATTAGCCCCTTAAAATTCAAAATTAAGGAAAAGTTATGCCAAAGATGAAAACACATCGTGGGGCAGCTAAGCGTTTTAAGACTAAGAAAAACGGTCAGATCAAAAGAGGTTCAGCTTATAGAAGCCACATCCTTACTAAAAAAGATCAAAAACGAAAGCGAGAGTTAAGAGCTCCACAAGTTGTCGATAAGACAAATGTAAAGCAAGTAAAAACACTCTTAGGAGAGTAGAGTCGAGGAATTTCCTCATTCCCCCTGCTAAAAACAGGGCAAGTTCGCAAAAAGCGACACCAAAATATAAGGTTAAGGAAAAAACATGAGAGTTAAAACAGGATTTGTCAGAAGAAGAAGACATAAAAGACTTCTAAAACAAGCAAAAGGTTTCTACAGCGGTAGAAGAAAGCACTTTAGAAAAGCCAAAGAGCAGTTAGAGAGATCATTAGTCTATGCATATAGAGATAGACGAAACAAGAAAAGAGATTTTAGAAAGCTTTGGATCACAAGAATCAATGCTGCTTGCAGACTAAATGATATCAGTTATTCAAAATTTATACATGCACTTAAAAAATCTAACATCGAGCTTGATAGAAAGATCTTAGCTGATCTAGCTATGAACGATGCACCAGCTTTTGCTAAAGTTGTAGAAACAGCGAAGAAAGCACTTTAATAGTTTAAGCCTTAAATGGCTTAGACTAATACTTACACCCTCTTTTTTTTATCTCACTCTCAAGTATCTTTGTCACCTCTAAGACAGACAATGGATCATATCTCATCTCATTTTTATAAAGATCATTAAGTCTAAACTCTAAATCAGTACAACTAGCTTCATACATAAATCTCGCATATTTATGTGTAGAGTAGATATCTTTACTGTATGGAAGAATCAATTTGTGTTTTGGCTTAGCAACTGGCATAACTGCATTATGTTTAGGTGCTTTTATCTTAGGAGCTTTTGTACTGCATCCTACAAGTAACAGACATGATAGAAGAAATATACTTTTTATCATTATAACCTCCGCATTAACACAATTATAACCATATAAACTAAAATTTATAAATATAGCTTACAACATCCCTAGTTGTAATTTCGCCTCATCACTCATCTTTGATTGATCCCATGGTGGGTCGAAGACTAGATTTACATCAATATCCTCTATCTGATCTAACACCTCTTTTATCTCCTTTACCCTTTGGACAAGGTAGTCTGAAACAGGGCAAAAGGCGGAAGTTAGTGTCATATCTACCTCTACTTTGATCTTGCCATACTCTTCGCCTTTAAAATCTATCTTGTAGATGAGTCCAAGATCATATATATTTGAGGGAATTTCAGGATCATAGATCTTCTTTAGCTCCTCTATAAACTTCTCTCTAAATTCATTCATATCAACTTTTACCACTGTTTTTCTCCTCACACTCTTTTGCAAAACCATATACATATCCCAAAAATGCCTCGAGTCCTTGCTGACGAACAGGACTTAGAAGCTTATCCAAACCAAGTTCATAGAGTCTTTTTGGGTTAAAGTCTAAAATATCTTTTGCTTTTTGCTGGTTAAAGAGAGATAGCAAAAGTGCTATCATCCCTTTTGCCAAGGCTGACTCACCTTCAGCTTTGATCTCAAGCACTCCATCTTTACAATCCATCACAAGCCAAGCTTTAGAAGAGCAACCTTTAACCAAAGTATCATCGTTTTTCTCTTCGCTTGGCAGAGGGGTGTTGTTTTTGCCCATTTCGATGATAAACTCTACCTTCTCATTTTCATCACCTAGCCATTTGAAATCTTCGATATACTCATCTAATCTCTTATCTATCGGATTCACTCTTCACCCTTTTTATAAATCTTTTCAAACTCACTTATGAGTCTCTTTTCTATCTGTTCATCACCCACACCTTCTATCAAGTCTTTGGCGAATGCATAGATCAATATCTTCTTTGCCTCTTTTTTACTGATTCCTCTACTTCGTAGATAAAAAAGTTGTGCAGGATCGATCTCTCCCGTAGTTGAGCCGTGAGATGCTTCAAGCTCATCGATATAGATCTCAAGTTGAGGCTTGCTTATCATGTAAGCTCCATCATTTAGGAGTATTGATCTTGTATTTTGATCTGTCTTTGCATATTTGCCCTCGTGATCTACTCTGATAATCGCATCAAAGATTCCTCTTGCACTATCCTTTAGTATATGTCTTGCATTTTGGCTTGTTACAGCTGAATTTCCTTTATGTTCTACAACTGTAATATTTCCTCTTTGTCCATTGGCATCTCCATAAAGAAGATGAGAAAGATCACTTCTTGCTTCTTCGTGTAGTTCAACCTTTAGATTGTGAACTATTCTTCCTTCTCCAAAGTCAAAAGTGCCTATCTTGCAATTTGCTCCCTTTGATACTTTAACTGAATGTGCTCCAATCATCGCAAAACTCTCACTCTCACACAACTGATCTCTTATCCATTTGATAGAAGAGTTCTCTTTAAGCTCGATATCAAGCCCTCCAAGAACTAAAGAATCTTTTGGCATTTCTTTATCAAATATTTCATCTAACAGAAGATTAGCACCCTCCTCTACTACGATGTTGATCCGATAAGCCATCAAAGATCCCTCTTCTCTAAATCTATGCTTTAAAGTGATTTTCTCATCCTTTTTTACTTGGATATTGATAACTTTTGGGCTTAAGAGGTGAGATATATAATAAATTGGATCAAAATGTTCTTTGTCAATACTTCTTTTTTCACTTACTTCTATATCAATATTTGGAGCTTTTTGCAAAGTTGTATCAACTATCTCTATCACTTCACCTTGCTCAATCTGTTGCTCTTTGGCTTGCACAAATCGATAATCTTTGGATAATATCGGCACGATAGAGAAGTATCGATAATGCTCCATTTTGGCATTTGGAAAGCCAAGATCAAGTAGTCTTTTAGTCGCTACTTCAAGCTGGGCACTGTTTTTAGCGATATCCTCAAAGAGATCGATATGCCACTTTGCAGGTGTCATTGTGTTCATGATAGATCACTCTCTAAAGCTTTATATCCCTCATCCTCAAGCATCTGCACCAATTCATCTCCACC
>CAZYJF010000106.1:0-5102 GCA_964647715.1 uncultured Sulfurospirillum sp.
TTGCTTGTTTTGGTCTTGGACAAAATCTAAAGGCTCTTGCAGATGCTCCACCTCTTGCACGGTTATATACTGTTCCCTTTGTAATATCTCCTATCACTTCTCCCCAGCCTACTTTTGATTTGTGATCTACATCACGATGATCATTGCTAAAATTTACAGTCGAATCTCCGATGATGAAGATTTGGTGTGGGGTCTGTGCATCAGCATCTAAACCTTCGATTTTATTTTTATTAGATGAACTGCAACCTATCATCAGTAGTATAGATAGTACAATAAGCATACTTCTCATATATTGACTCCTTTAGTTTTATGATTATGCCTAGATTCTAGCATATAATTATTGTTATAGTATTAGTTGTTGTGAGTAGTCTTCATATAGCAAGGTATATTAATAAAAGTGCTTCAAAATTTCACATTTTTTGCTATAATTGACCAAAAGGATGTAAATGGCGACAGTAGAATTTTTAGGACCGATTTCAAAAGAGCCTTTAGAGGTGGATATTGCAAATTTGAGTGAACTAAAAGATATTTTATCAAAGCAGAGTGATCTTGGGGAGTGGCTTGATGGTGTGGCGATTGCTGTGAATGACAAGATAGTCAGTGATCTGAATGTCCCTTTGTTAAAGCATGACAAGATTACCCTACTTCCTCCGGTGTGTGGTGGATGATGCTTGAACTTTATGATGGTGCTTTGGATGTTGAGAAGATACTAAGTAAGTGGTACCAAAAGATAAAAGATGAAAATTATGGGGCTTTTATCAACTTTGTAGGTATTGTTCGTGATGAGAACTCTATCGAGGGGCTTAGCTTTGATATCTATGAGCCTATATTAAATAGTTGGTTTGAGGATTGGCAAAAAAGAGCTAAAGATAGGGGGGCATATCTTTTGATGGCTCACTCAAGGGGTGATGTATATCTTCATCAAAGTTCATATATTTCAGCAGTTGTATCACCAAAAAGAAGGGTCGCTTTAGAGATGATTGATGAGTTTGTGGAGGATTTTAAGGCTTCTGCTCCTATCTGGAAATATGATCTTATAGATGGAAAGAGAGTATATGCCAAAGATCGTAGCCATGCATTAAAGCATAGTGGATTATTAAGAAAATAGGGGATAAAAAAATGGCATTTGTAACTTACAAAGAGTCGATAGATTCGCTTCTAGGAAGTTTGGAGAGTAATTACTTTTATGAGAAGGTCTTTTTGGATGATGCTTTGGGTCATACTTTGGCAGAGGATATAGTAGCCAATCACAACTCTCCTGCCTTTCCTACTGCATCGATGGATGGTTATGCTATCAAGCA
Organism: uncultured Sulfurospirillum sp.; assembly: GCA_964647715.1. Classification (GTDB taxonomy): domain Bacteria; phylum Campylobacterota; class Campylobacteria; order Campylobacterales; family QNZT01; genus QNZU01. Next base: position 1,302 of record CAZYJF010000106.1, read on the forward strand.
TGAGGATATGCAACTTGGGAAATTGGGCATAAGAGGGATAAATCCAGCTGGAAGTTTTAGTGATGAAGAGCTTTTGGGTGGAGAGGCTATCAAGACCTTTACAGGCTCTTTGATGCCAAAAGGATCAGATACACTAATACCTATAGAGAATGTGGAAGTAGATGATGGTGATATCGTGATTAAAGAGGAGGTTCCTTTTGGATTTTCTGTTCGTCCTGTGGGTGAAAACTATCAAGAGGGTGAAGTACTCATCCATAAAAATCAAAAGTTAGGTTTTGCAGAGATTGGAGTTTTGGCGAGTTTAAATATCCCTCAAGTGCTTGTCTATAAAAGACCAAGAGTTTCGATACTAGCTACTGGTTCAGAGGTTTTGGATGTGGGAGAAGTCCAGCAAAATCCTGCACAGATTAGAAGTTCAAATCAATTTACTTTATATGCACTTGCTAAAAAAGCCCAAGCTGATGTGGTGCGACTTCCTCTTCAAAAGGATGATAAAGAGAACTTAAGAGCATCTATTATGAGTGCCTTAGATCATAGCGATATCGTGGTGACTACAGGAGGTGTGAGTGTAGGGGATTTTGATTTTGTAAAGGATATATTGAGTGATCTTGATGCAAGATATATCACAGAAGGGGTGATATTAAAACCAGGACAGCATATCAAGATCGTAAAAGTAGGTAAAAAGTATATATTTGCACTTCCTGGATTCCCTTATAGTTCTACTGTTACATTTATCTTGTATGTAGTGCCTGTGATTAGATTCTTGAGTGGGCTTGAGCCAAAATTGGCTATCAAAAGAGCAATTTTAAGAAAATCATATAAGAAAAAGAGTAAAAAGACTGAGATCGTTGTGGCAAATGTCAGCTATGAAGATGGTCAGTATTATCTTGATTTTGATGGTAAAAAGAGTGGGAGTTCTGCTATCTTGACAAATATGTTAGGTAATGTCGCTTTGATGATTGTGCCAGAAGAGAGTGGCGACTTGGAAGCTGGAGATAGTGTAGAGTTTATCGATTTGAATGAGACTTTTGCATAGATTAAAGAGTAAGATAGTTAACTTTCTACTTGGCTTAGTAGTTCTTATATATATCCTCTTTGAGGAGCTGATATGGGAGAGATTTGCTGAGCCTATAGTTGCATATATCAAAACGACTAAGATACTAGAGAAACTGCCAAAGATCATACAAAGGCTTGACAATAGAGTAATATTTATCTTTTTTATAGTGCTGTTTGCAGTTGCAGAAGTTTTGGGAGTCTATGCAGGAGTTATCGCACTAAAGGGGAATATATTTCTTGCCATTTTATTATATGCCCTTAAAATTCCTCTGGCTGCTTTTGCTTTTTGGCTCTTTAATGAGAGCAAAGAGAAACTTCTAAAATTTGAGTGGTTCAAGCGAGTGTATCTTTTTATCATTAAGTGGATAGAGATACTAAAAGAGTCGCAAATCTATCTATCTGTCAAAGAAAAATCTCATTTTGTAAAAGCTTATATCAAAGAGTATTTACCAAGGGGAAAGAGTTCTATAATCAAAAAAGCAAAGGCTATCTATCGGTATTTGAAGGGTAAATTCTAGAAAAACATTTCAATTTGAAATGTTTTTATGCTGTTTTTTTAATTTTAGTTAGAATTTTTAGATGATACTCCATCTTGATCTAGACTCCTTTTTTGCTTCTGTCCATAGAAGAGATGATCCTACTCTTCAAAATAGACCCATTGCCGTTGGGGGCAGAAGTAATCTAAAGATATTTGATAGAGCCAAGAGGGGTATCAGACTTTATGACCAAAATAGTGGGGCATTTGTCAATCCTGTTTTCTTTTATGATCATAAGGAGAGTTTTGACTCTTTTTTTGTAGATAAGATCAACGGCAAAAAAAAGATCAGAGGTATTATCACAACAGCAAGTTATGAGGCGAGAGCATTTGGTGTAAAAACAGGTATGAGTATAGCTCAAGCCTTAAAACTGTGTCCAAATTTGAGAGTATTGATTCCAAACTATCTGCTTTATCATGAGATATCACATAAACTTTTTATCTTCTTACAAAAGGAGATCCCTTTGGTAGAGCAGTATAGTATAGATGAGTATTTTGGCGATGTGAGAGGATGGGTAGGAGATGATGAGGTATTAGGGTTTGCCAATGAGTTAAAACTAAAGATCAAAAAAGAGTTTGATCTACCAATATCCATAGGTATTAGTGAGGGTAAGTGGATAGCCAAACTTGCGACAAATTATGCTAAACCAAATGGGATATGCCTCATCCCAAAAGGAGAGATTTACAGTTTTATCAAGGATATCAAAGTGGAGGATTTTCCTGGAATTGCAAAGGGGTATAAAAAAAGATTAGATCGTTACTTTATCAAAACCCTTGGAGAAGCACTGCAAAGAAGAGAGCTTTTTTATAGTTGGGGTAAGAGTGGAGTGATTTTGTACCACCGAATCAAGGGTGATGACAATGAGGGAATATCTATAAAAAACAGCCGTAAATCTATAGGGATAAGTAGAACATTCGATCCTATAAAATCACGAGATGAGATAAGAAGAAGAGTGGTTATCTTGGCTCGTCATATAACATTTATAGTTTTAAAACTCAATGTCAATCCAACTACATACTATCTTAAGATAAGTTATGATTTTGGTACAAGGGTAAAAGGTAGGCAGACAGTAAACAGGATATTTAATGAGAAGATTTGCAAGGATATATTTTTGGATATTTATAACTCTATAGATCAACACTTCGGGTCTGTGGTGAAGCTTAGTCTAAGGGTTTCAAACTTTAGTGTGCAACAGAAAAAAACACTCTCACTTATAGAGCATAATGCTGATCTAAACAATCAAAAGTTATCTCAATCTATCCAAAAGATGAGAGCTAAATATACTCTTGATGTGATAAAGAGTGCTAGTGAGATTTGAAGTTTTGAAACTCCGATATTTCGCTCTCTACCATATCATTTATCATTGTTGTGTAAATTTCACTGACCATATTTGGGTTTACTCCAAGTGTGAGGGCTAGGTGTCTAGCACGATCTATGACATACTCTACTCTTTCATCAGTTTTTATCTCTTCAACAGAGTGCTTAAATTTGGCAGCTTGTTTGATGAGATTTTTTCTTTTGGCGATTAGTTTTAAGATCTGCTCATCAATCTTATCAACCTCTTCTCTGACCTCTTCTAGTGAGTTACAATTTTTCATCTTTTGTCTCCAATGTTTTTACGGGTACTCTTATTTTATCTAAATCGGCATATAATAAGAAAAATATATCTTTAGGGAGGGAATAAGTATGTTAGAAGTTGGAACTAAGGCACCGGATTTTTGTCTGCCAAACCAAGATGAGACAGAGATTTGTCTAAGGGATTTGTTGGGGAAGTGGATTGTTTTGTATTTTTATCCAAAAGATAATACTCCTGGATGTACTACTGAAGCGATAGATTTTAGTGAAGAGATGCCAGATTTTGAAGCATTAGATGCCATCATTTTGGGAGTTAGTCCTGATAGTCCTAAAAAGCACCGAAATTTTATAGAGAAAAAAGGACTCAAAATCACACTTTTAGCAGATGAAGAGAAAAGTGTTTGTGAAGCTTATGATGTGTGGAAGCTTAAGAAAAATTACGGCAGAGAGTATATGGGAGTTGTAAGAACTACATATATCATAGATCCTGATGGAAAAATCGCCGCTGCGTGGGATAAGGTCAAAGTCAAAGGTCATGCAGAAGCAGTTAAAGAAAAGCTAAAAGAGTTACAAGGTAAATAATGCTTGTTCACATCTGCTGTGCAGTCGATAGTCACTACTTTTTGCAAAAATT
>CAZYJF010000107.1:0-3258 GCA_964647715.1 uncultured Sulfurospirillum sp.
AACAGATACTTTTCATATCTATCAGCCTTCGTTTTTTCTATGATGATTTTGATTATGAGTGATAACTTCTTAGGACTGTTTATTGGATGGGAAGGTGTTGGTGTATGTTCATGGCTTTTGATTGGTCACTGGTACCACAAGCCTGATGTTTCAACTGATATAAATCCAGCAGTTTCTCCTTCATATGCTGCAAATGAAGCATTTGTGATGAACAGAATAGCTGATCTTGGAATGCTTATTGGTATCTTTATGATCTATTGGAATCTTGGGACATTAAATTATCATGAAGTATTTGCACATATTTCATCTCTTCCAACAGGAACAATTACAGCTATTGGAATCTTCTTATTTATCGGAGCTATGGGTAAATCTGCTCAATTCCCACTTCATACTTGGCTTGCAAATGCGATGGAGGGTCCAACTCCTGTATCAGCACTAATTCACGCAGCTACCATGGTAACAGCTGGTGTTTATTTGGTAATTAGATCACATGATATATATATGCTCATTCCAAATGTGGGATATTTTATCGCATGTCTTGGAGCTTTTGTAGCAGTTTTTGCCGCTTCTATGGCTCTTGTGAATTTGGATATGAAAAGAATTATCGCTTACTCAACATTGTCACAGTTAGGATATATGTTTGTTGCAGCAGGGTTAGGGGCTTACTGGATAGCACTTTTCCACTTGATGACTCACGCATTTTTCAAATCAGTTCTATTCTTAGGAGCAGGTAATGTGATGCATGCCATGGATGATGAGTTGAATGTCAAAAAGATGGGTCAATTAAACAGAGCTATGCCATGGACTATGGCTATTATGAGTATTGCTTCATTGGCACTTGCTGGGATTTGGCCATTGGCTGGATTCTTCTCTAAAGATAAGATTTTAGAAACAGCTTTTTCTCAAAACCACTACTTTCTGTGGATTATGTTATGGCTGGGAGCTGGTATGACTGCATATTATAGTTTTAGATTGATTATGCTTGTATTCTTTGGTAATAAAAACTATAGTGATGAAGAGCATCATCCGCATGAAGCTTATCCATTTGTGATAGGGGCTATGATACCACTTGCTATCATGGCAGTCATTGCAGGTTTCTTCGAGCACTCATTTGTTCACTATGTAACAGAAGAGGTGCTACCTGAGTATGAGCCTCATATTAGTACATTTGCATTTTTGTTTTTGCTTGTAGTGACTCTTGGAATTGCTATTAGTGGAATTGTATTGGCTGTTAGGAAGTTTAAGAATGGAGATTTTGATAAATTTTTTGAAGATATTGGTGTAATGGATATATTGAGAAATCAATACTATATACCAAAGTTTTATGCTGAGAAGATCATGAAGCCATATACAAAACTTTCAGAATTTGCTTGGAAAAAACTTGATTTAAAAATTGTAGATGCTACTGTTGATTTTATAGCAGGATTTATCTATAACACTGGTGATAAGGCTAGATGGATGCAAAGCGGAAATCTTTCAAATAACTTAAAATGGATGGCTCTAGGAATGGTTCTGCTTATGCTTGCAGTTCTTGTTTTTAGACCTGGTATGTAAGGAGTATCTGAATGGATTCATTATTGACACTACTAATATTTTTCCCGGCAATTGCTGGAATATTAGGGTTTATGATTGATAAAAAGAGTATGAGAGCATATGCAATAACTATTGCTTCGATAGAGTTTTTACTTTCATTGGTATTATGGGCTGGATATGATGGGGCAAATGCTGGCTTTCAATTTATGGAGCATCACTCCATGATATCATCGTTTGGTATCAACTATGACCTAGGAATTGATGGAATATCTCTGTTTTTGATAGTTTTGAGTACATTTATGACTCTTATAGCATTGATAGGATTGACAATTAAAAAAGAGTACAAAAACCTTGTTATTTCAGTTATGTTTTTGGAGATGACAATGGTTGGTGTGTTTGCATCTTTGGATGTTATTTTGTTTTATCTATTTTGGGAGCTTTCTTTAGTTCCAATGTTATATATAATAGGAGCTTGGGGAGCAGATAAGAGAATATATGCAGCTGTAAAATTCTTCTTATATACATTTGCAGGATCGCTTATCATGCTTGTTGGTATCTTGTATGCAGCACATTTATATCATGAAGCGACAGGAGTTTGGAGTTTTTCTATAGTTGATTGGCAAAATTTTGTCTTTCCATACAAAGCACAGCTTTGGATATTTCTTGCATTTTTTATTGGATTTGCTATCAAGGTTCCTATGTTTCCATTTCATACATGGCTTCCTTATGCTCACGGTCAAGCACCAACGATTGGTTCAGTTATACTAGCGGCAGTATTACTAAAAATGGGTACATATGGTTTTGTTAGATTTTCACTTCCAATGTTACCTGATGCCTCGGTTCACTATATAGTGCCAGTTGCAATATTGTCTTTGATTATGGTTGTATATACAGCGATGGTGGCTTATGCTCAAAAGGATATGAAGCAAGTAATCGCTTATAGTTCAGTATCTCATATGGGTGTTATTATGATAGGAACTTTTGCTATGAATGTAGAAGGAATATCAGGATCACTCTTTTTGATGATAAGTCACGGTATTGTCAGTGGGGCTTTGTTTATGCTTGTAGGTGTCATTTATGATAGAAGACATACGAAGTTGATGAGTGAATTTGGAGGATTAGCTTCTGTTATGCCAAGATATGCGACTATATTTGCTGTGATGCTTATGGCTTCAGTTGGTTTACCTCTTACGATTGGCTTTGTTGGTGAATTTCTTTCACTTCTTGGATTTTATAAAGTATCTCCAATGATGACGGCGATTGCTGGTAGTTCGATAATACTTGGTGCTGTTTATATGCTGGTTTTATATAAAAAGTCATTTTTTGGACCACTTACAAATCCAAAAAATGAAAAGTTAAGTGACTTGACGACTCAAGAGTTGACAGCATTGCTTCCTCTTGTAGCTTTGGTTGTATTTTTAGGAATTTATCCAAAGCCAGTCTTAGACCCTATAAATAAAAGTGTAACTGCAATGGTAAGACATATGGATGAAAAGGCTGTGTTGCCTAAGACACATGATTTTCTGCATAAAGTAAATACCGTTGGAAAGGATGAAAAATGATAGATCCAATTTCAGTAGATATGTCTTCATTGAATGTAGCCACTTTGGTGCCAATGAGTATAATAATTTTTGGTGCTTTAGCGATATTGGTCATTGATCTAGTCTCTGGGAAATTAACAAAAAGTTTCTATGTGATGATTAGTGAATTGTTTATTATACTAGC
>CAZYJF010000107.1:3358-5085 GCA_964647715.1 uncultured Sulfurospirillum sp.
AACCGTGATAGATCATTTGAAGCAGCTATCAAATACTTTACTATGGGTGCTATGGCAGCAGGATTTTATGTATTTGGAGCGATGATACTTTATGCACTTACAGGAAGTGTAGAGATTCATAAGATCGCTGCATCTTTAGAATTGAGTAATTTTCAGCCAATAAGTGGTGTTTTGTTAGCAGTTGTATTTATGTTGGGTGCAATCGGATTTAAGCTTTCTATGGTTCCTTTTCAAACATGGGTGCCAGATGTCTATGAAGGAGCAAGTGCGGCATTAGCTGGGTATATGTCAATCGTTCCTAAGATTGCAGGATTTGTTGTTGCTATGAGATTGTTTGAGTTTTTGATCCATGCAAATGTACCTTGGGTTCAAGAGATGTTATGGTGGGTTGCAGTACTTACTATGACTCTAACAAATATCATGGCTCTTGTTCAAAAAGGTGTTAAAAGAATGCTCGCATATAGTTCTATATCTCATGCTGGTTTTGCTATGTCAGCTATTTTGATTGGAACAACTCAAGCTAACTCAGCACTATTTTTGTACTGGATACTCTTTACTTTTACAAACCTTGGTGCATTTACAATGCTTTGGATTTCAAGACATAAGGCAGATGCAAACCAATTTGGTACAAGATTTGACCATCCATATGAAAAATTTAGTGGAATGATTAAGATCAAACCTATAAGTGCAGTTATTATGGGATTGTTTATGTTGTCACTTGCTGGAGTTCCTCCATTTTCACTCTTTTGGGGAAAACTCTATCTTATGAGTGCTGCGGTAAATGCTGGGTTTATTACTCTAGCAATCATCATGGGTATCAACAGTGCAATATCTGTTTATTATTATTTGAAGTTAATCGTGTATATGTTCTTAAAAGAGCCATCTACTAATGAGGGTACGATATATATGAAGAATGCTTCTACAACTCTAAAAACAATTATTGGACTAGCTGCATTTGCAACAATATTTGCTATATTTGTTGTAGGTCCACTTTTGGATATGATAACTCGGTATGTAAGTACTAGCGGGTACTAAAACGAGTGCCGATCTTTTCTTAGATCGGACTTGTTTAAATGCTAGGCTTATGTTATAATCGAGCCTATGTATAAGTTAATATTTTTAATTTTATTCCCATTTTATTTAAATAGTACAATTTTAACACTAAATGTAGCAAGGGATCATAATCAATCATTCTCTGTTATTCATTTAGATTCTGCAAATGAATTTTTGTGTAAAGAGGAGTTAGATAAAAATCTAAAAAAAATTCTAATTTGTACACTTTCAACTCCAATTACAAAAAGAAAACAGCCAATTGAAAATCTCTTTTTTAAAATTAATTTTATGCAAAACAGAGTGATTATAGTGCCTAAAGGGGATTTATACTTTTACAATTTTCATGATAATTTTATAGATAGCAACAAGATCTATACAGACAATACAAAAGCATCTGCTCACTGGATAGTCATAGGTAGTGAAAAAAATAGCACTCTATTTGGGAAAGTAGATCCAGATAATCTCAATTTTCCACTCACTTTGGCAAAAGAGGATCCTCCATATATCGGTGAGTTAGATCAAAAGCTTTTGCCTGTGGTTAAGGAGAGTGGGGCTTCATTTGTTAGAAAATTGAAGGTTATTTATAAAAAAGGAGATGATAAGATTCTCATCTCAAAAGTAGAACAAGGCTTGGAGGACTTAGAAAATCCTTTTAAATCCATTGCTAAACTCTA
>CAZYJF010000108.1:0-5077 GCA_964647715.1 uncultured Sulfurospirillum sp.
TAGAAGTTCCAAAACCTGTCGTTGAACAAAAGGTGATAATCACTGCAAATCCTCCATTGCCAAAAGAGAGTGAGCCTGTGATGGTTATCAATAAGCCAAGTTCAGCAAAAGTAGCTCAAAAAAGGGCATATGAGCCATACTCTCCACCAAAAATGCAAAACTTAAACAGTTATCAACAAGAAAGTAGCAGTGCAATCGATACGGGATACAAAGAGGGTTATGAGGATTTGGCACAAGAGCCTATGGATAAGAGAAATGAAGAGGTGGTTGATGAATCAAATGAAAATAAGATAGTAATCACCAAGATACTAGATAAAAATAAGCCACAATCTAAACCAAAAGATCCATTCGCAGGTAGGGTACTTGGAAGAATGGATGATAGAGTTTTAGGAGGTGGATATAATCCAGATGTAGGAAGTGGAAAGTTTGGTGTTAGGGTTACTAAAAACTCACTTCCTGTTTCTGCATGGATAGAGGTCTTCAAAGATGGTACGAAAAATAGAGTTAAGACTTTTTACACATCAAATACACACAAAACTAAAAAGGTAAAATTACCATCAGGAGTCTATATGATAAGAGCGACATATAGAACAAGAGATGGGAAACTGCAAAAAACCATTAAGAGTATTCATTTGAAAGAGGGTGGAGATATCACAAAGCATATCAGCTTTAATGATGGAAAGGTAAAAGTGGTAGCTACAAGAGGTGGTAAACCTCTCTATGTCAAAGTGATTGCATATAAAGCTGGTACTAAAGATAGGGTAAATTATGAGTTTTCCAATAGACACACGGGAATCGCAGGTCTATCATTGCCAGTTGGTACTTATGATATAGAAGTGGTAGATCACAAGAGAGTGAAGAATTTTGATTCAGTGAGGATAGAGTCTTCAAAGACAAAAACCTTAAATATCGACTTTTAACAAAACTCGCTATAATATCGTCTATTAGTTAGGGGGAATTATGGCAAGAATGAGCAAGCAAGAGGCATTAGATCTTATCAAAAATGCCTCATTAGCCGAGCTAGGCGAAATGGCGACAGCTAAAAAGAGAGAGCTTCATCCAGATAAAATCACCTCATTTATCGTAGATCGAAATATCAACTATACCAATGTATGCTGGGTTGATTGTAAATTTTGTGCATTTTATCGTCATGAGAAGGATGAGGATGCTTATGTGCTTAGTTTTGAAGAGATTGGCAAGAAGATAGAGGAGTTGATTGAGATAGGTGGGACTCAGATACTCTTTCAAGGAGGAGTTCATCCAAAGTTAAAGATCGAGTGGTATGAGGATTTGGTAGAGTTTATCAGTACAAATTATCCTTCGATTACGATTCATGGATTCTCTTCTATCGAGATAGATTATATCGCTAAGATCTCAAAGATTAGTGTCGAAGAGGTCTTAAGACGACTTCATGCAAAAGGACTTTATTCGATGCCAGGAGCTGGAGCTGAGATATTAAGTGATAAGGTAAGAGATGTGATAGCTCCAAGGAAGCTGGATGTGGAGGATTGGCTAAATGTCCATAGAATCGCTCACAAGATTGGTATCAAAACCACAGCTACTATGATGTTTGGTACGGTTGAAAGCGATGAGGATATCATAGAGCATCTAGAACACATAAGAAAGCTTCAAGATGAAACAGGTGGATTTAGAGCCTTTATCATGTGGAGTTTTCAATCTGCAAATACTGCTCTTATAGAGGAACAACCCCAAATCCAAAAGCAATCCTCAAATCGTTATCTAAGACTCCTTGCTGTTAGCAGACTATATCTTGATAATTTTGAAAATATTCAAAGCTCATGGGTGACTCAAGGAAGTTATATCGGTCAGCTCGCACTTTTGTTTGGTGCCAATGATCTTGGAAGTACGATGATGGAGGAGAATGTCGTCGCGGCTGCGGGGGCTAGTAATCAAATGAATCAGGATCAGATGATAAATCTCATAAGAGATATCGGTGAGATTCCTGCAAAACGAAATACCAATTATGATATTTTGGAAGTTTATGAGGATGCTTTGATATGAAAAAGTTGATATTTGTTTTAATAATTTTCTTGGAGGGTGTTTTGGTAAGTAGTAGTTTAGAGAGTGTTAAAGTTGGCTCAAACAGTGTGCCTTTGATCTATGAAGAGGATAAAAACCTGCCGATTGTAACGATGCAGCTAATCTTTAAAAACAGTGGTTCGCTTTTTGATGGGAAAGATATCGGTATTTCTCGTTTAAGTGCAAAGTTGCTAAATGAAGGAACTAAAAAGCTAGGATCAGTAGGATTTGCTACTGCTTTAGAAGATAATGCGATACATCTTAGAGCCAATATCGGGAAAGAGACTTTGGTATTTGAGCTTTCGGCTTTGAAAGAGAAGTTTGCTGATGGTGTGAAGCTTCTAAAATCGCTACTTTTGGATCCAAACCTAAGTGAAGATACTCTAAATAAAGTAAAACTTTTGACAAAGGCTACTTTGGAGAGAAAAGAGAGTAACTTTGACTATTTGGCAAAGAGAAATTTGTATAAAATCTTGTATAAAGATACTCCTCTTGAAAATCCTTCTATCGGAACTGTTGAGTCCATCTCAAAGATAAAGCTTGATGATGTCAAAGAGTTTATCGATAAACATCTTATCCTTGATGAAGCGATAGTGGTCATCGGTGGTGATCTAGCTCAAAATGAGGCAGAAAGCTTTGCAAAAGATGCTTTGGATGTACTAAAAAATGGTAAAAAATTTGATCTGCCTCACTTTCAAGTGACAAAAGATCCAAAGACAGAAGAGTTAAAAAAGGAGACCAAACAGGCTTATGTCTATTTTGGAGGACCTTATAGTGTCGATGTGAATAGTTCGGATAGGTATATCTCAAAAGTTGCTATGTTTATCCTTGGAAGTGGGGGATTTGGTAGTAGGATGATGGAGGAGATCAGGGTAAAAAATGGACTTGCTTACTCAGCTTATAGTAGATCTATCATCGCTAAGAGTCACAGTGAGTTTTTTGGCTATCTTCAGACGAAATTAGAGTCTCAAGAGAAGGCGATTAAGTTAGTAAAAGAGGTGATTGAGAAGTTTACCAAAGATGGTGCTACAAAAGAGGAGTTAGATCAAGCCAAAAGATTTCTGCTTGGGAGTGAGCCACTTCGAAATGAGACACTCTCTCAAAGACTCTCAAGAGCTTTTCATGAGTATTATGAAGGGTTTAAGTTAGGACACTCAAAAGAGGAGCTTGAGAAGGTGGAAAAACTAAGCCTTGATGAGTTAAACAATTTTATCAAATCTCACAAAGAGATCAATAATCTAAGCTTTAGTATAGTCACAAAGAAAAAGTGAAATTTTTAGAGGGAGACAAAGAGCGACTCAAGAAACTTGGTGTCTCAACTCTACTTGATCTAGCTCTTATCATTCCAAAATCCTACAACGACTACACTCTAAGCTCTAAGATCACTCCAGAGAGCTTCCATACCCTAAAAGTAACTATCAAAGATAGAAACTATAATCCAAGATATATGAGACTTACTATATATGCTCATAACTTAGATCAAGAGTTAAAGGCTATCGTCTTTCATCCTAAGCAGTATCACTCAACGGCTATGGCGATAGGAAAGGAGCTCTATCTTTATGGAAAGATCGAGTATCAATACAACTCTTGGCAACTCACCCAACCTCAGATCATCGAAGAGCCAAATTTAGTAGTACCAAAGTATAAAAGAAGGCTCCAGAATAAAACGGTCTTTTCTTTGATGAAACAGTATTTGACAAAAGAGGCTGTTTTGGCTGAGGGGATCGATGAAGATGGGTGGCAGATGTTAGAGTCTATCCACTTTGCCGACTCCTCTTTTGTGAGAGAGTTTGAAAAAAATGAGGGGTTTAATCCTGAGATAGTGGAGTTTTTAAAATATCTTGAGATCTACAACCACTTAAAAAAGCTCTCATCCAAGAAGGTTAGATACAAGGCAAAAAAGAGCTTTGATAGTGATATTTCTACTTTTATAAACTCTTTGCCTTTTGAGTTAACCTCAGATCAGTTAAAAGTGATAGAGGAGATTAGAGCTGATCTAAGAGGCGATATCGCTACAAGAAGAGTAGTGATGGGTGATGTGGGGTGTGGTAAGACGATGGTGATCTTTGCTTCTGTGATGATGGCAAAGGGGAGTAGATCGCTTCTTATGGCTCCAACTACCGTTTTGGCAAAGCAGATATATGAGGAGGCAAAAAAGTTCTTACCGCCTGATTTAAATGTAGCACTTGTGACAAACAAGAGCAAAGAGGAGGATTTGAGCGAGTATGACTTCATCATAGGAACTCATGCTCTTCTTTTTAGAGAGCTTCCTGATGTGGATCTTGTGATGGTGGATGAACAGCATCGATTTGGCACCAAGCAGAGAAATTTGATAGAGAAGCTTGTAAGTAGTGGCGAGAAAAGACCTCACTATATACAGTTTTCTGCCACTCCGATTCCAAGAACTTACTCGATGATCCAATCCTCCATCATCGATATATCAACGATAAAGCAGATGCCTTATCCTAAAGATATCGATACCAAGATCATCACAAAAAAGGATTTTAATTACCTTCTAGATCATATAAAAAGAGAGATTTCCCAAGATAAGCAGATAATCATCGTCTATCCGCTAGTGCAAGAGAGTGAAGCAATAGATTACCAGTCAATCGATGAGGCGAGGGGATACTGGGAGAAAAACTTTGATAGAGTCTTTGTTACATATGGAAAAGACAAGGAGAAAGAGGAGGTTTTGGAACAGTTTGCCAAGGAGGGAAGTATATTGCTAGCTACAACTTTGATAGAGGTGGGTATCTCACTTCCAAAGCTCTCGACTATAGTTCTGGTGGCACCTGAGAGGCTCGGTCTTGCCACACTTCATCAGCTTCGAGGTAGGGTGAGTAGAAATGGAGTAAAGGGGTATTGCTTCCTCTTCACAAAGCAGGAGAGTTCCAAAAGACTCAAAGATTTTTGCAAAACCACAAACGGATTTGAGATAGCAGAGCTTGATCTAAAGTATCGACAAGGAGGAGATCTGCTAAGAGGGGATATCCAAAGTGGTAAGCATTTTAAGTGGTTTGATCCTAGTGAGGATGAG
>CAZYJF010000109.1:0-5074 GCA_964647715.1 uncultured Sulfurospirillum sp.
TATCCAAGATAAGTGGCAAACACTCTAGCACTTTGCTCAAAAGATTGCTAGATCATTACCTAAAGATAATATTTCAATATTTGTTAAGAAAGAGTTTTAAAGAGTATTTACCGACAATTAACAAGCTTCCTATTGCTTTTTTTGCCTTAGGATCTTATGGTAGAGGAGAAATATCTGCATATTCTGATATAGATTTGATGATTGTTTATGATGATATAGAGACTTTTAATTTAAGACCTATAATTGAGTCATTTTTGAGTATTTGCTGGGATTGTGGATTTAAATTGGCTCACAGAGTTCATAAAATTGATGATATATATAGTAGTAGTAAGGATGATATCACTATAAAGACAGCGATTTTAGAGTCTAGATTTATATATGGATCAAAAGCAGTTGAAAGAAAAGTAAAAAAAGAGATAGAAAAATTAAGATTAAATGAACAAAGAGCTTTCATCTCTGCCAAGCTTCGTGAATATTATCATAGACATGATACTTTACCCATAGAGATGAGATCTGATCTAAAAGAGGGTGCTGGCGGATTAAGAGATATTAATACCCTTTTTTGGATAGCAAAAGTTTTACATGGTATAGATAATATAAAAGATTTGAAAAAATATTTTGATGAAGATGATTTTAAAAAGTTCACAAGGAGTATCGATTATCTATATAAAGTAAGATTAGCATTGCATTTAATCTCAAAAAAGAAAAATGACAAGATAAGGTTAGAGCTTATACCAGAACTCTCACAGATACTTGGCTTTTCACAAATCAGAGTTAGCAAAAAACTTTTAAAGTCTATGAACAATATCAAGATCTACTCACACCTTTTTATCACGAAACTAATAAAAGATATTATGCCATTAGAAAGTGAAAATGCTCACTTTATCAGTAGTGATCTTTTTATCATTGATAAGAAACTTTACGCAAATGATAATATGCCCTCTCTTGATACATTGGAAATCATAAAACTTGTATTAAAACATCAAGATATGATAGATTTTTATAATGTCACCTTTGTTCAGTATCTAAAAAACTCTCAATTTAAGAACTTCGATGGTTCACAAAATGGTATCGTAAAAGAGATTTTTTATTCCCCAAAACTTTATGAACTATTTATGGCATCTTATTATGCAAAAAAGATTATGATGATCATTCCTCCACTTTTAAAGGTGAGAGATTTGCCTCAATTTGACGGATACCATAGATTTCCTGTTGATTTACACTCAATCCAAACTATGCAAGCACTTGAGAATATAGATGATGAGTTTATTGCTTCTTTGTATGAGAGTTTAAGTAGTGAAGAAAAGGCACTCTTAAGGGCTGCAACTTTATTGCATGATTGTGGTAAGGGTAGAAAGCAAGATCACTCAATTTTAGGAGCAAATATAACAAAGCACTTTCTATATGGTTTGGGCTTTGATAAAAAAAGTGTAGATCAAGCTACAACTCTTGTAAGATACCACACCTATATGAGTAATACAGCCTCAAGAGAGGATATATACAGCGATAAGGTTATATATAATTTTATCTCAAAGCTAAAGAGTAAGAGAGTTTTGCAAATGCTATATATCCTCACATATGCAGATATCGAGTCTGTTGGAAAAGGTACATATTCAAACTTCAATGCTTCACTTATTAGGCAACTCTATGAGATATCAATTGAGGCTTTTAATCATGATAAAATGATTGATGAGGCTACAAAAAGATCTAAGGCTGAAAAGAGATTAAAAAAAGATATAGAGTTTTCTAGATTAAAAAAAACTACTCAAAAAAAGTTGCTTAGAATTGAATCAAATCTACTCTTTTTTAAATACTCACCAATCCAAATATCACTTTTAGGTCATATGATTGAAGATATGAAAAGTTCTTACACATACAAGATCACAACTCATATGCATTTAAGTATTGAGATTCTTTCAAAAGTGGAATTGAATGTGGGTTATCTTCTTGGGAAGTTGATAGATTTTAATATTACCACTATGGATATTTTTAAGATAGAAGAGGGGTTAAAATACTTTAAAATTGACTTTGAGAAAAATATCAAATATGATGAAGAGTTATTTATCAAGCAGATCATTGAAAACTCTTTTGATATGAGTAAATCTATAAAACTTCCTACGCTTGATATCAAAAAAAATGAGATTGAGATAGATTGCAATCACTCAAACTCATATGCTAGAATGAGTCTAAATACAAAAGATCAGCGAGGCATTGTGGCTAATATAATTTATATTTTTGACGATATTGGGATAGATATTGCAAGTGCAAAGATACAGACGATGAAAAATAGGGCTAGAAATCTGTTTTTAATTGAAAAAAACGGAAAATTTTGCAATACTAAAGATATAGTTATAAAAAAATTAACCAATAAGGAAAACTGAATGTGCGGAATTGTCGGATATATCGGAAAAGATGATATAAAAAATATCCTACTTGATGGGCTAAGAGAGCTTGAATACAGAGGTTATGACTCAGCTGGAATCGCAATTATGGAAGATGAGAAGATTGATTCATTTAAAGCGATTGGAAAGCTTAAAAACTTAGAAGAGAAGACTAAAGATTTTACAAATAACGGCTTTGGTTTGGGTATTGGGCATACAAGATGGGCAACTCATGGAAAACCGACAGAGTTAAATGCACATCCACATCTTGGAGAGTTTAGTTATGTAGTTCACAATGGAATTATCGAAAATTATCAAGATCTAAAAAAAGAACTTATGAGTGAAGGTGTTACATTTCTAAGCCAAACTGACACTGAAGTAATCGTACACCTTTTTGAAAAAAACTATAAAGCATTAAAAGATCCTTTTAGTGCATTTGAGAAGACAATAGAAGAGCTTGAGGGTGCATATGCTATTTTACTCATCACAAAGGCTGATCCTTCTAAAATCTTCTTTGCTAAAAATGGCTCTCCTATGATAGTGGGTAATGATGAAGAGAGTATCTACTTTGGATCTAGTGACGCTGCACTTATTGGTAAGGCTAAAGAGGTGATATACTTAAGTGATGGTGATTATGGATACACATGTGAGGGTGAAATTCATATCTTTAATGATAAAAAAGAGAAAGCTTTAAATAAAAAACCTCTCATAGGAGATAAAGTATCAGCTCAAAAAGATGGATATAGATTCTTTATGGAAAAAGAGATCTATGAGCAGAGTGAAGTGCTTGGTGATACTATTATGGGTAGAGTTTTGGATGAGAGTATCAAGTTTGATGAGTTGGATGAGGATTTTTTCAATGATATTACAAATATCCAGTTTTGTGCTTGTGGAACTAGCTTTAACTCTGCACTTGCCTGCTCATATCTTTTTGAGAGAGAGGCAAAGATCAAGACTTCAGTTGAGATAGCAAGTGAGTTTAGATATAAAGAACCACTTCTTACAAAAGATACACTCTTTGTAGTTATCAGTCAAAGTGGTGAGACAGCAGATACTTTAGAGGCTTTAAAGATGGCAAAAAGAGCAGGACTTAAGACTCTTGCAATCTGCAATGTCGATAACTCTTCGATTGTCAGGCTATCAGACTATACACTTTTGACAAGAGCTGGAATTGAAAAAGGGGTTGCTTCAACAAAAGCTTTTGCTACACAGGTGATGGTAATGTGGCTTCTCTCACTCTATCTTGCTCAAAGTAGAAGAACAATGAGTCAAGAGGAGATAAAAAGACAGATTGAAGTAATCAGACATATCCCAAAAACTGTCATTGTTGAAGATTCTCTTCATGAGAAGATAAAAAGACTCTCAAAGAGATATCTACACGGGCATGGATTCTTCTTCATTGGACGAGATCTTTTCTATCCGTTAGCGTTAGAGGGTGCACTAAAGCTTAAAGAGATCTCTTACCTTCATGCTGAAGGGTATCCAGCAGGAGAGATGAAGCACGGTCCTATTGCTCTTGCAGATAGTGAACTGTTTACCATCGCACTTATGCCTAGTAGCCTTCATTATGACAAGATTAAGAGTAATGTGGAGGAGCTAAGTGCTAGAGATGCTACAATTTTAGCTATCAGTCCACTTGAGTTTGAACTAGCTGATGATTTTATCAAGACAAAACATAGTGATCACCCTATGAGCGAATTTTTTGAGATGATGGTTATTACCCAGCTTTTGGCACTTGAGGTATCTATTAGACTTGGAAATGATGTCGATATGCCAAGAAACTTGGCTAAGAGTGTTACCGTTGAGTAACTCTTAGCCACTAAAGCCGTAAAATTTTGGAAATAGCACGATACTAAGTAGTACTGCTATTTGAATCAAGATAAAAGGAATCACTCCTTTATAGATATCTGTAGTTTTTATACTCTTTGGTGCAACCCCTTTTAGATAAAAGAGGCTAAAACCAAAGGGTGGAGTTAAAAATGATGTTTGAAGATTTAAAGCTATAAGTATTGCAAACCACAATGGATCAATGCCAATAGTTTGAGCAATCGGTATCAAAATAGGCACTACAATATAAGAGATCTCAATAAAATCGATAAAAAATCCCAAAAACATTATAATCATCATAGAAAGAATGATAAATCCCCACTTATCCCCTGGCAGACTTGTCATGAAATTCTCAACTATCTCATCGGCTCCACTGTAAGTAAATACCATAGAAAATGCAGTAGCTCCAACTAAAATTGCAAAGATCATAGCAGTAGTTTTAACTGTTTGAGATGATGCTTCATAAAGAAGTGAGAAAGTAAACTTTTTGTAGATAATAGCCAAGATAATTGATCCTAAAGCTCCAAGACTTGCAGATTCAGTTGGTGTGGCAATTCCTGCGAAGATTGACCCTAGTACTAAGATGATAAGTAAAAGTGGTGGAACGATAGATAAAAATAGATCAGATATACTTACTTTTTTATCTACAGTTTTCATAGCAGGTGCTGCCTCTTTATCAAAAAATGCCACAACCAAGATATAGATGATATAAGCTACTACTAATATGATTCCAGGAAATAGTGCCTTTTTAAAGAGATCACCAACAGGCAGATTAAAGACATCAGCTAAAACTATCAAGACAATTGAAGGAGGTATTATCTGCCCCAAAGTTCCTGCAGCACAAACAACACCACTGCTTAGTGACT
>CAZYJF010000110.1:0-5050 GCA_964647715.1 uncultured Sulfurospirillum sp.
ATAGATAGCAATACGATTAGATACTTTGACAAAGATGTTCCTATGAGAGAGGCGACTGAGTTTATCATGAAGGATCTAACTGGACCCATGGCTTATGAGATCATCGCTGATAGTGGCAAAAAAGATGGTATCAAAGATCCGCAGTTTCTTAGAACTGTCGATAGGTTTTATAAAGATTTTCAAGCGAAGTTTAAAGACGCAAGGCATCTGTATTCACTGATGGATATAATCAAAAGGTTTAACAAAGTGCTAAATCACAAAGATGAGATCCCAAACAGCAGTGATCTAATAGCCCAATATCTTCTTCTTTATTCGATGTCGATACCACAAGAGATGAGTATCACAGACAAGATGGATATAGAGGAGAGAAGGCTTAGAATAACGGCACAGATGAATATAGTCGATACTTCACAAGATCTTAAGATGCTAAAGTATATAGAGGATTGGTGGAGCAAAACTCCGTACAGTGCCAAAGTGGAGGGGCAGACTGCGATGTTTGCACATATGCAAAAGGATGTAACCAATACTTTGATCTACTCACTTTCACTTGCAATTATATTAGTTTCAATCGTGATGCTTTTTATCTTTAAAGATTTAAAGCTACTGTGGATCTTCATACTGCCAAATCTTCTGCCTGTGATTTTAGTGGTAGGTGTGATGGGATGGCTTGGTATTAATATCGATATAGGAGTGGCGATTTCTGGAGCTATCATCATCGGAGTGGCAGTTGATGATACGATACACTTTTTGGTGAAGTTTTTTGAGGCTAGAAAAAAGGGCTTGGATTTAGAGAATAGTTTTGATGAAGTGTTAAGGTATGCGGGAAGGGCTATTATCTTTACAACTGCAGTTCTTAGTGTAGCATTTGCAGTATTTGTCTTTAGTGATTTTAAGCCTGATTTTAATTTTGGTGTGGTTACGGCGATTGCACTTGTAGTGGCACTTGTGATTGATCTGCTACTGCTTCCAGCACTTTTGAGCTTAAGAGGGGATAATTCAAGGAAAATTTGATATATTTAGTGAAGAAATCTTAAGGAGAACTTTAATGGGTAAATTTGTCTTGGCTTTGTTGTTTGCTTCAAGTTTGGTATATGCTTTGGATCTTGGAAAGACTCCACCGGAGGTCTTGCTTCAGGGTAAAAATGGAGGTAAGATAGAAGGAGGAGTGTGGAAAAGCTCTACTATAAAAGATAAGATCTATGTTTTATTTTATGTTGATCCTGATTTTAAAGATAAAAATCAGCCACTTGTAGATGCCCTGCATGAGGCAAACTTAGATCACTCAAAGTTTGGATCGATTGCTGTGATTAATCTAGCTGCTACTTGGAAGCCAAATTTTATCATCGAGAGGATTTTAAAATCAAAACAGAAAAAATATCCAGATACGATATATGTCAAAGATAGAAGAAAAGTTTTGGTTAAGAGATGGGGCTTGGCTGATGATGATTCTGATGTAGTTGTTTTTGACAAAGATGGTAGTGTGATTTATCAAAAAAATGGAAAACTATCAAAGAGCGAAATTTCGGAGCTGATAAAGCTTGTAAAATCAAAAATTTAAATTTATAATTATTTTTATAAAGTATTTTGTAATTTTGGCATAGCTTTTGCTTCTAAAATGTTAAATCGTTTAGGAAGGAAAAGCTTAATGAAACTTGCAGTAAAAAATCAACAAACACCACAACCAATTTTATCAAGAATAGAGGAGATCGATAAGCAGATAGAGAGTGTATTATTTGAAAAATATGAATTGAATTATCTAGATCAGATAAAGATCAATGATCTTGAAAATCAGATCAAAAAGATATATCTAAAATATGCTCCGACAAACAAAAAGGTAAAAGTAGCAAAATTACAGAGTAAGATCAAGGATTTATTAGAAGAGGATGAGCTGGATATTCAAGCATACTCAATGCTTGATTATAAGCTAAAGCAAGAGTTAAAGCAGATTAAAAAACCTGTGATGATGAGTACTTTAGATGATGCTAGAGTTGAATCTTTTGAAGAGAGAATTGATGATATTTATCTTCAAAATGAACCAAAGCATAAAGAGTTAATCAAGATAGATAAATTAAGCCAAGAGAAAGATACACTCTTATCCTTGATCTAAAGAATTTTTTTGAGTATAATCAGCCATATGTTAAACGAAAAGGATATATATGGGTTTGGTAGATATACTTCTAAACAGTGGTAATGGTGATCTTGTAAAGCAGGTTTCTCAAAAGGCTGGTCTTGATGAGGAGTCTGCAAATGAGCTTTTAAAGACACTAGGTTCATCTATGCTTGGAAGCATCAAAGGTAGGGCTACAAAAAGTGAACATGAGTCGAAGAAGTTAGAAGATCTAATAAAAAACAGCAAGTATGCTAATATGATAGACTCTCCAAGCGACCACTATAATGATCCTCGTATGGTAGAAAATGGTAATGACCTTTTAAGACACATCACAGGTTCAAAACAGCACTCAAGAGAGATAGCAAAGCAAGTTTCTCATAAGACTGGTGTGAGTCCTTCTATAATCAAAGCACTTTTACCAATGCTCGCACCACTAATCATAGGGGCACTTAGTAAGGGTATGTCTGGTGGAGCGAGTTCAAGAGAGGTTCAAGTTCCTCATAACGATTCTGGTGGATTGCTTGGTTCGCTTTTGGACTTTGACCATGATGGAAGTATTATAGATGATGTTGCCGGAATGGCGATGAAGTATATTTTACATTAGAGATCTACAAACAAAGGGGCACTTTGCCTCTACAATCACAAAAATAGGACAATAGTTGAAATATCTTAGAGATTTTCTTCAGGCAAAAGATATCACAAAAAGCTTGATTTATAAAGAGTTAAAATGTAATGAGGATGAGGCAAAGATACTTGCACTTTTCGTTAAAAAGTATTTAAAAGGTGAGATAGACAATATAGTCTATCAAGTCTTAAACAGTGAGTTTGGTGCAGAAGATTTTAAATATATAGATCATCTATCTTCAGTAAAAAATCTCTTGGATCTTGGTTGGCTCTCATATAGTAATTTTACTGTTACAAAATTGAGTGATTCTTCAAATTTGGAACTGATAAATGCATCTGTTTCGTTGAGTTCGGCGATGATTAAGCTACTTGAATTTGGCAAGATCGAGTCTCCTTTGCCAAAAAACATTGCTTATAGTGATCATCTAGAGTATCTTCAAGATGAGTTTGAACTAATTGATTTGTATCAAAAGATAAGCTTGATTAAAAATAATTCAACCAAAAAATCTCTCACAGCAGATCGTCTCTCAAAAAGATTAAAATCACTTAAAAACAGAATAGAACAGAGAATAAAAAAGAGTGATATCAAACTGCCTGTAGAGGATATATTTGACGAATATGACTTAGATGAAAAAGAGAGAATTATATTTTTGGCTCTGTTAAAAGAGGAGTACTCTTCAGGTGAATATGAATCTCTTCGGGAGATGAATGCACTTTTGAGTCTGCTTAGCAACAATGAATATGATTTGATAAAAAACAGATCTTTACTTGAAGAGGGATCAACACTAATCGATGAAGAGATTATTGATTATGATGAAATTCTTACATCATTTGCTGGTGTTACTAGAAGCTTCTTTATCAATGAAGAGATTTTACAAAAGATTTTACATCCTCATAAAGCAAAAAAACCAAAAACAATCAAACTAGAGTCTTTGGTAGAAGAGCAGGAGATTTTTGAATTAGTCAAGCCTAAGATCAACTTGGAAGATGTTATCTTGCATCCAAAAACAAAAGAGATACTTGATAATTTGATGATGCAGATGGACAAGAGAGTTGCCAAACTTCTTCAAGAGTGGGGTATCAAAGCAAAGAAAAGTACGATAACTGCGAAGCTTATCTTTTATGGACCTCCTGGAACTGGTAAGACGATGACTGCCTATGCATTGTCAAAAGCATTGAAAAAAAGTGTTTTAAATTTTGATTGTTCAAAAATTCTATCAATGTATGTGGGTGAGAGTGAAAAGAATGTACGAAAAATCTTTGACTCATATAAAGAGATAGCCAAAAAAAGTCGTTCACATCCAGTTTTGCTCTTAAATGAAGCAGACCAGTTTTTAAGTTCTAGAACTACTTCAGGGGTTAGTGGATCTGATAAGATGCACAATCAAATGCAAAATATCTTTTTGGAACAGATAGAAGATTTTGAAGGTATTTTAATAGCAACTACAAATCTTCTTGAGACTATAGATCAAGCATTTTCAAGGAGGTTTGATTATAAGATAGAGTTTGCTAAGCCAAACTTCGCTCAAAGAATCCAGTTGTGGGAAAAGATGCTTCCAAAAAATGCTACTTATGAAGAGGGCTTTGATCTAAAAGAGTTGGCAAAACACGATCTAAGTGGAGGTCAAATCAAGGTAATCATCAAAAATACTGCTTTAAATGTTGCTGTAAAAGTGTTACCAATCTTCACACTTAAAGATTTTTTAGATGTCATTGCAAGAGAAAAAAGTGGTGCTTTTGGAGATGACAAAATAGTGGGCTTCGTTTAGAAAATAGTAGAACAATTGTGAAAAAAGTGTGTAATTTTGTTACACATTTTTACTTAAAATCGAAAATTCTTATAATATAATCGCAAAATTTAAAAAAAATTATAGTATAATTTGCTTCACTAAAATATTATAATTTGTAATATTACCTATTTCAAAGGATTTTCTATGACGGATATGGCAGTTGCACATCCATATTTTGGGGTTTTTGTCTTTTTTGTTTTGTCATTTGTTGCTTTTATAGCTACAACGATCTTATCAAGGTTTGTAAGTAGAAAACTTGCAAGACTTGATAATGAGAAGTTGAAACTATCTATCTACGAGTGTGGACCTCAAGTCTCAAAACAGCCAAATAAAATGTCGGCACAGTTTTATTTATATGCCTTACTTTTTATTCTGTTTGATGTAGAGATTATCTTTATGTTTCCTTGGGCTATTGATTTTAAAGTTTTAGGGATGTTTGGATTGGTAGAGATGATACTTTTTATAGTTTTATTAACAATTGGATTTATATATGCATGGAAAAAAGGAGCACTTGAATGGCACAGCA
>CAZYJF010000111.1:0-1599 GCA_964647715.1 uncultured Sulfurospirillum sp.
ATTCTTGAATCTTATCTACTATTTCACCCTCTAAATTTGATTGAAAAAACTCAATCTCTACACCGCTTTGCTCTGCAAAAGCTTTCATCTGTGTGTGTATATCTTCTAACTTCATAGGTCCATAGATATTTTGCTCTCTAATACCAAGCATATTTAAATTTGGTCCTTGAATTACTTGTATTTTCATGTTTTTATCCTTCTTATGTAATAATCTTCTCATTATATCCAATCTCCAATTAAGAGAAAAAATTAAGGTTAAAAATGAAGATCATAAGAGCAAAATATCTACTGTTGATGGACGAGAATTTTACTATCTTAGAAGATAAAGCCATCTGTTTTGATAAGAGCATTAAAGAGATAGGAGATTTTGAAGAGTTAAAGAGTAGATATAGTGATGCAGTTGTAGAAGATTTAAAAGATTTAGTTTTGATGCCAGGTCTTATCAACACTCATGTACATCTTGAATTTTCAGACAACCAAGCTGATTTGGAATTTGGAGATTTTCTAACTTGGCTAAAGAGTGTGATCCAAAACAGAGATGACTTACTCAAAAGATGTCAAAGTGACTGTATTGATAAAGCCCTAGATGATATAAAAAGAGGTGGAACAACTACCATAGGAGCTATCAGTAGCTTTGGACATGATCTTAAAAGTTGTGTGAAGACTCCATTAAATGTAGTATATTTTAATGAAGTTTTAGGCTCAACTCCTGCGGCAGTAGATATCATATATAACGATTTTTTAGAGAGGTTTGAGAAATCTCTCTCTTTCAAATCAGACTCATTTATACCAGCTATCTCTATCCACTCTCCATACTCAACTCATCCAATCCTTGCTCAAAAAGTACTCCAATTAGCAAGAAAAAAGGATTTGACTATCTCGACTCACTTTATGGAATCAGATGCAGAAAGAGCTTGGTTGGATAAAGGAAGTGGAGATTTTGAAGAGTTTTTCAAAACTTTTTTAGAGAATCCAAAACCGATGATCTCACCCCTAGAGTATATACGACTTTTTAGTGGTCTTAAAACCCTATTTACCCATTGCACCAAGGCAAATAGCAGTGAAATAAAAGCGATTTTAGATCAAGGTGGAATTATCACTCATTGTCCAAGATCAAATAGATATTTGGGAAATGGAAGATTGGAGATTGAAAAGATAGAAGAGTTTCATCTTGCTACTGATGGTCTTAGCTCAAATGATTCTTTATCTTTGTGGGATGAAATGAGAGGGGCTTTGATGATGCACTATAAGGCTCCTTTAAAAGAGTTTTCCAAGAAGCTCTTAAAGAGTGTAAGCACAAATCCAGCAGATGCACTAAATCTTAAAAAAGGTAGATTAGAAAAAGGATTTGATAGTGATCTTATCGCTTTAAAGATCCCAAAAGGCTTAAAAGATAAAAATCAACTTG
This sequence comes from uncultured Sulfurospirillum sp., assembly GCA_964647715.1. GTDB lineage: Bacteria > Campylobacterota > Campylobacteria > Campylobacterales > QNZT01 > QNZU01. Next base: position 1,409 of record CAZYJF010000111.1, read on the forward strand.
CACTCTTTTTAATACTCCATACAAAAGAGGCAAAGTCCATATATATAAGAGGTGAAAAACTAAAGTAAAGTAGAATTTTACCGATATATGATCTATGAATAAAATCTTAATTTCTATATCTTTATCGGTACTACTGTTTACTGCATGTGGAGGTGGAAGTTCCAATGGATTAAAGTCAAACAGCCAAGCTT
>CAZYJF010000111.1:1699-4987 GCA_964647715.1 uncultured Sulfurospirillum sp.
ATTTACTTAGAGAAGAGAAGCTCTCATACGAGCTAGGAGAAAGAAGTGTAAAGATTAAATCTCTAGTTAATCTTGGTGGTTATATTCGCTACTACTTTCCAATAGATCAAGATGATGTGATAGAAGTGAGTATCCACAAGGATGAAAAAGTTGAATCTTTGAAGATGAATAACTATGTTTATACCAACGATAGTGTGACAACAAATGGAGGTGACTGTAAGATAGTAAAACACTTTGATAATCTTCAACTCCCTTATGATTCTCACAGCTTCAATGATGTCTTAGAGATAGAGTGTCCAAACAGCACAGGTTACTACCAAAAAGAAGTCGGCCTTGTTTTGGAGAATCTAAAGAGTGATCTTGAAAATAACAACCTTGAATTTTTACCAGATTTTGGTGAAAGAGATATCATTCATGTAGATAAAAGCGACAGCAGACTTGCAAATTTAAACCTTGATAGTGCCAAAGAGGCTAAAGTAGATAGATTATGGGAGCCTCCTTACAATCTTCTTGGTCAAGGTATGAAGATAGGTTTGGTTGATGGAGGAAAAGTCTTAGAAACTCATGTAGAGCTTAGAGGAAGAGTGACAAATCTTAGCGATTCAAGATACAACAAACATGCCACTCATACAGCAGGGACTCTTATCTCAAAGGGTGTACATTTACCATCTTCTAGAGGTTTTGCCAATGAAGCACACATTTATGCCATCGATTATAATCAACTATATTTTGCTGATTCCATAAAAGCTCTGTTAAACTATGGAGTCTTGATCTCAAATCACTCTTATGGATTTGAAGGACCTGATGGACTAGGAGTTTACGACAAAGACTCTTATAATATCGATAAAGTAGTAGAGGGAAATCCATATATCATAGCTGTAATTGCAGCAGGAAATGATGGTAGAAAGTATAAAAGAGATAGTGATTTTACAAAGTGGTTTTTGATAAAAGGTGGAGCAAACTCCAAAAATGTCATCACAGTTGCCGCAGTTGATGATGATAGTGGAGTAATTAGTGATTTTAGTAGTCGTGGCCCCATCCGTGGAGGCAGGTTAAAACCAGACATCTCACTAGATGGATATAATGTCTTATCTACAGTCGTTAACCCTTCTGAGATAGATGATGACTCATATGGTAGATTGTATGGAACTTCTATGGCAGCTCCAGCAGTAACAGGAACTATCACACTTCTAGCACAAAGATACAAACAGATAAACTCTACAAATCCAAGATTAGATACGATAAAAGCTATTATCTTCAACACTGCAAAAGATATAGAAAACCCAGGACCCGATTTTAAAAGTGGTTTTGGGCAATTAGATGCCTACAAAGCCGTTAGAGTGATAGATAGTATGGATAGTGATAATTCATTGGTCAAGTTAGAGTCAATTATCCAAAATGAACATTTAACTTACACCTTTAGTGTAGGTACTTATGAAAACTTTAGAGTGAGTGTAGCTTGGGTTGATCTTGCCAATGAATATGAAGGCTTGGTTAATGATCTAGATATCTATCTTGAGAGTGAATTTGGAGATAAAGTATATCCATTTACCCTTGATGAGTATCATCCAGATAAAAATGCTGTTCAAACAAAGCCAAATCATCTTGACCCTCAAGAACAAATCGTAACGACATTAGAACCTGGAGTTAGATACACTCTACATATCTTAGGTACAAATATCAGAAAATCTCAAGATTTTACACTTGTTTCAAATATCCCACTACCAAAGGTCAAAAGCAATATGAAGATAGCTCCGATGCATCTTCAAATACATGATATTTATGAGACTGTTAGTAAAGATTAGAGATTATCTTTTGATAGGACTTTAGCTTCAACTTTCACTTTGGAGTTTAAAAGGGTGATTAAATCATCAGCCTTTAAACTCTCAAGATCAACCTTTTTCCCACCTTTTGTGATCTGTGCGATACCAATTTTATCTCTATTTTTTGGATTGTTACTCTCATAGGCTCTGTAAAGATCAGACAAAGCCCTTTGTTTTTGAGAGAGTAAGATCTCTATGAAACTATCTAATCTCTGCTTTAGTGATCTAATCTCCACAAAGCTGTGATCTAACTTCCTCTCAAAGGAGTGTTGTTCAAAGAGCTCTTTAAGGTGAGCTAAATCCCTATATTTTTTTAAGATCATATTTTGGCTAGTTGATAGAAACTGCTCTCTAAGGGTATCAAGATAGATTAGTATCTCATTTAGATCAGGAAGGATCATCTCCATAGCAGCTGAGGGAGTAGGGGCTCTTAAATCTGCACAAAAATCACTTATCATCGTATCTATCTCATGACCTACTGCTGAGACTATCGGAGTATTTGCCTCATAAATAGCCTCAGCTACCACTCTTTCGTTAAATGCCCAAAGATCCTCCAAGCTTCCTCCACCCCTGCCCACTACTATCACATCGGCCCCAATCGTATCAGCCTCTTTTATAGCTCTTGCTATTGCAAAAGATGAACCTTCTCCTTGGACTATGGTATCGAACAATATAAGAGTTGCTAGTTGCCATCTCTTTTTGGCTACCCTTTTCATATCCTCGATTGCCGCTCCTGTTTTTGAAGTGATGATGGCTATCTTTTTTGGAAATTTTGGGATAGCTTTTTTGATACCTTTATCAAAATATCCCTTCTGCTCCAACTCTTTTTTTAACTGCTCATATGCCAAGGCTAAAGCTCCACTTCCACTAGGTTCAAGTGAAGTGGCATTGATCTGGTATGTTCCTCTTGGCGAATACAAAGAGATAGATCCGTGTAAAATAACCTCCATCCCCTCTTCGACTCTGAATTTCAATTTTTGGTTGTGTGATCTAAACATCACGCAGGAGATGGATGAGCTTTGATCTTTGAGGCTAAAGTAGAGGTGTCCCGAACCGTGGTAGGTGACTCTTGAAACCTCACCAATGACACTGATTTGTGAGTAGTGAGTCTCAAGGAGAGATTTTATCTGGTTGTTTAGTGTACTTACGCTTAAAGGTGTTTGCATAGAGGGATTATACACTCATAAGATAAAAGTTCATTCCAGAGATAATGAAAATGATTTTCAATTTAATTAGAAATTAAGTCTTCTTCTTTTATAATCCATTATTAATTTACTAATAAGGAAAGTTTTGAATAGATTTTTTATTTTTGTATCTTTTTTATCTATCAGTCTCTTTGCTAAAGAGTTAGAGTATAGTGGAAGTTTAAGAGTAGGGTATCAACACCAAGAAGATGATGATCTAGCCATTGGTACTGGCATAGAAGTATCAAAGAGTATTGCCAAAAATCTAAAAGTAAATATCG
>CAZYJF010000112.1:0-4959 GCA_964647715.1 uncultured Sulfurospirillum sp.
AAAGATCAATAGCATACTCTTTTAAAGTCTCAAGATCGACTAGCTCAAGCATTCTCTCGTGAGTAGCATGGATGAAGATCTTTGGTGCTTCACCGTGAGAGAGTGCTTGGAGAAATCTATGTCCGCTAAGACACCATGAGTCTCCTGGTTTGACTCCATCAAAGTGAAACTTTGGATTTGGAGTGCTTAGATCATTGCCAACAGCTTTGGAAAATCTCAAAAACTCTTCAGTGGCATAGATACAGACAGCATGAACTCCTGGATTGTCTTGAAGTGACCTGCAAGTACCGTCACGGTAGAAGCCAGTAAGTGGCTTTAGTGAACAAGGCTCAAGTGGTTCTCCAAGGACATTTAAGATAGCCATTATGAGCAGTGACCTCCACCGCAACATCCGCTTTTTGCTTGTTCATTTACTGTGATTTTGAAGCTATCTTGCTCTTCAATTACACTAAACTCATGCTTACCGCAAAAAGTCTCATTCATCTCTTTGCTCATCTCCTGAGCTTGCAAAAGTGCATTATCTTTTGAGTCAAAACTCATATTGTTTGTGTAATCGCTCTTTTTGAAGCATCCACACTCTTTTTCTACATATACTTTATACATTTTCCCCTCCTAATATATTGGATTTTTATTATAGTGAAAAAAAGCTTAATTAAGAGTAGAATTATCTTAATTAATATACATAGTCGATTTAAGTCCATTTGCTGTAAAATCAGAGGTTAAATAAAAATTTATGGATAAAAATAGATGATTTTAGAGTTAGCATTAGCAGGTGCTGTGGTTGGTGCGATATCGGGATTTTTTGGAGTAGGTGGTGGGACTATACTAGTTCCGGTGTTGATGTATCTTGGATTTGATATCAAAGAGGCGATAGGGATATCTGTGGTTCAGATGGTCTTTTCATCGCTTTATGGCTCATATCTTAACTACAAAAAGGGTAGTTTGAAGATTGGAAACACTATCTTTTTTGGTATTGGTGGGGCAATTGGAGCGATGGGAAGTGGTTATATCGTTCATCATCTTTCATCATTTACTCTTTCGATTATATTTTTAGGTGTGATACTCTTTGCAATTTACAGATTTTTTAGATCAAATGAAGAGGATGGCAAAAAGCCTATAGAAAACAGAGCACTCTTTTTGGCGATAGGTGTGATGATAGGGCTATTTGCTACAAGCATTGGTATAGGGGGAGCCTTGATCCTCACTCCTGTGATGGTTGGATTTTTGCACCATAAGTTAAAGGATGCAGTTTCGGCAGCTCTGTTTTTCGTGGTGTTTTCTTCGATGTCAGGGCTTATAAGTCTTAGTCTTTATGGGCATATAGATTATCAAAGTGGTTTGATTATCGGTTTGGCTTCACTTATTGGGGTCTATGTAGGAGTCCATTTTGCTCACAAAACAGATGCAAAACGACACAAAAAGATGATCTTGGTGCTATATTTTATCATATTGGCACTAATGATAAACAAGATAATAGGGTAGGGAATGGATTTAGATAAGATAAAAGTTTGGGGTGCAAGGGAGCATAATCTAAAGTCAATTGATTTGGAGATTCCAAAGAACTCTCTTGTGGTGATCACGGGGATCAGTGGTAGTGGTAAAAGTACTTTGGCTTTTGATACTCTTTATGCAGAGGGTCAAAGACGATATATCGAGTCACTATCAAGCTATGCAAGACAGTTTCTTGATAGGGTAGGCAAACCTGATATCGACAAGATTGAAGGTCTCACTCCTGCTATTGCCATAGATCAAAAAACTACCTCTAAAAACCCAAGATCAACAGTTGGTACCATTACTGAGATTTATGACTATCTAAGGCTTTTGTATGCGAGGATCGGAACTCAACACTGTCATCAGTGTGGAAAGCCAATCTCTCAAATGAGTGTGAGTGATATCATAGAGCAGGTGCAAAAACTGCCGGAAAATGCAAAGATAGTCTTGATGGCTCCGCTTGTTAGAGAAAAGAAGGGAAGTTATGCTGATCTCATAGAAAACCTCCGCCAAAAAGGGTATGTCAGAGCTATGATAGATGGTGTGATGGTAAGGCTTGATGAGGATATAGAACTATCCAAAACCAAAAAGCACTCTATTAGTGTAGTAGTAGATAGGGTCGTTATCAAAGATGAGAATCGCCAAAGAGTGGCAGAGGATGTGGAGAAGGCTCTAAAGGAGAGTTATGGGGAGCTTGAGGTGGAGATTCTTAATTTCAAAGAGCTAGGACTTGAGAGTTCACATATCCATTATAGTGAGCATTTTGCCTGTTTTGATTGTAAGATCTCTTTTGAGCCTTTGGAGCCGTTGAGCTTCTCTTTTAACTCTCCAAAGGGTGCTTGTTTGGTCTGTGACGGTCTTGGGATTAGGTATGCTATCGATATGAGCAAAGTGATAGATGAGAGCAAAAGTATCGAAGAGGGTGCGGTTAAGATCTTTTTTGGATTTAACAAAGGTTATTACTCAAAATTTCTCAAAGGTTTTTGTGAGGCAAATGGTATCCCTACCGATGTGGTATTTTCAAAGCTGGAGTCTCATCAGCAAAAGGCGATTTTGCACGGTGGAGTGGAGCCGGCATCGTTTACTTGGAAAAGGCACCGATTAAAGAAGAAGTTTGAGGGTGTTGTAAAGATAGCTTATGAGATGGTCAAAGATGAGAGAGATTTGGCTGAGTATATGAGTGAGAAGGTCTGTGACAGGTGTGAAGGGCACAGGCTAAAGAGTGAATCTTTGGCTGTTAAAGTAGCTGGTCACGGAATCGCTGATATTTTGGATATGCCAATTGAAGAGAGTTTTGCCTTTTTTAGTGATGAGAAAAATTTTGAGTATCTAAGCTCTCAACAGGCACAAATCGCAGCTCCTATCTTAAAGGAGATCAAAGAGAGATTATCCTTTTTGTATGATGTGGGGCTTGGGTATTTAACTCTTGGAAGAGATGCGAGGACGATTTCAGGTGGTGAAGCTCAAAGGATCAGGATATCCTCACAGATTGGAAGTGGACTAACTGGTGTGATGTATGTGCTTGATGAGCCAAGTATCGGACTTCACGAAAGGGATACCCTAAGACTTATCAAGACTCTAAGAAACCTCCAAAAAAGAGGAAACAGTGTCATCGTAGTGGAGCATGACAAAGAGACGATTGAGTCAGCTGATTATATCATCGATATTGGTCCAAATGCTGGGAAGTTTGGTGGAGAGGTTGTATTTGCAGGAACGCTAGAAGAGATGAAGAGTGCCAAAACCTTAACAGCAGATTATCTATATGGAAGAAAAAAGATAGAACACGAAAAAGATAGAAAGCAAAAAGAGTGGATTGAGCTAAGGGGTGTCACGATAAATAATCTTAAAGATTTAAGTGTGAAGATCCCACTTAAAAACTTTGTGGCGATTACTGGAGTGAGTGGAAGCGGTAAAAGTTCACTCATACTTCAAACCTTGATGCCTGTTGCTAAAAAGCTCTTAAATAGAGCGAAAAAGAGTAAGATAGTTGAGGGGGTGGAGATAGATGGACTTGATAAACTTGACAAGGTTATCTATCTAGATCAAAGTCCAATCGGTAGAACTCCAAGGAGTAATCCAGCTACTTATACTGGTATGATGGATGAGATAAGATCGCTTTTTGCCAAGACCAAAGAGGCTAGTATCAGAGGATACAGTGTAGGGCGTTTTAGCTTCAATGTCAAAGGTGGAAGGTGTGATAAGTGTCAAGGAGATGGTGAGATCAAGATAGAGATGCACTTTTTGCCTGATATTCAAGTCAAGTGTGATGCTTGTGGAGGAAAGAGATACAATGCTCAGACTCTTGAGATACTCTATCGTGGCAAGAGTATCTCCGATGTGCTTGAGATGAGTGTGGAGGAGGCTTTGGAGTTTTTTAAATCTGTGCCAAAACTCTACCAAAAGCTCTCAACTCTAAAGCAAGTGGGGCTTGGATATATCACTCTTGGGCAAAATGCTACAACACTTAGTGGTGGTGAAGCTCAAAGGATTAAACTTTCAAAAGAGCTTAGTAAAAGTGATACGGGAAATACTCTCTATATCCTCGATGAGCCGACGACGGGTCTTCACTTTGCCGATGTGGATAGATTGGTGGGGGTTTTGCAACACTTGGTTGATCTTGGAAATAGTGTGCTAGTGATTGAGCATAATTTGGATGTGATAAAAAACAGTGATTATATCATCGATATGGGGCCAGAAGGTGGTAGCAAAGGTGGAAAGATCATAGATATGGGATCACCAAAGCACTTGGCAAAAAATTATAAAAAAAGTGGAAGTTATACGGGTGAGTTTTTGGCTAAGGAGTTGGAAAAATAGTAGTTATTTTGTGTAGCCATTGAGCTTTTTTTGTGAAATATTAATAATATAAAAAATATAATATTTAGTTTTATTTATTTTGTTTTTTGTTATGAATTTTATTTTATACTATCTTAGGAAAGTTTAGGTATTAGAGTCGGTGCTTGATTTGAGTAATCGGGTGTTTAATTATAAGTTATAAATAAGGAATAGGAAGAATGAGTTTTAATTTAGTTGATATTGTAAAAGAGCAGATAGAAAATAAGGCTATTGGGTATATTGGTGATATGTTAGGTGGAGATACACACAAGGGTAAGAGTTTGTTAGAGGGTGCTATTCCAGCACTTCTTGGAGGTCTAGCTCATACAGCTTCTAATCCTACAAGTGCAAGAAGTATATTTGATACAATTAAAAATACAGATGATAGCATTTTAGACAGTTTGGATTCACATAAGTCAAGCTCTTTGATTGATATGGGAACAAAGATGTTAGGTTCAGTATTTGGTGGTGACAATAGTAGTATCCTTGGAAACATCATCAGTAGTGTAGCTGGTTATTCTGGAACTGACCATAGTACAGCAAAATCTGCAATGGGATTTTTAGCACCACTTATTTTTGGAGTTTTAAAGAGAAAATTCTTAAGCAGTGAAGGTTTTGGAGTTGATTCACTTGTAG
>CAZYJF010000113.1:0-4943 GCA_964647715.1 uncultured Sulfurospirillum sp.
CTTCATTATCCACTGTTTGCAAAGTAGAGTCTTCATCCATACCATCTAATATCCAGAGAGTTGATAGCCCAGTTCCTGTGCCAAGCTCCAATATCTTGCCATTTGGCTTTGATGCGACTAGTGTGCGAAGAAGTGAGCCTAACTTGGCATCTGATAGTTGGTCAAATCCCATATCTTTTGTCTCTTGCATGATCTCTTGGAAATATTTTGGATATTTTACTATTGTACCTTTCATCTGTTCCTTTCTTGATGCGAGATTATTGCAAGTATCATATCTAAGCTAAATTTAATTTCTTAGCATAATGAATTAGTAAAATTTTTTTAACACTTCTCTAACAAAGTGTTATTATAATACCAATGTATAAAAAACATAAGGAGTTGATATGAAAAAGTTTTCATTTTTATTGTGTGCTACACTAGCAGTGGTTCAGTTTACTGGATGTGGAGATAGCAGTGCTAATACATCTTCAACAAGTCATACTGATAGATCTATTGATGCTGTAAATACCACAAATGACAGTGCTAAGACGGTATCTCCTGCGGTGCATACCAAGAAAATTGTAGTTCAGGATAGTTCCCCCGTATCTACAAAAAGTTCTATCCAAAATGCCCATGTGATCGATGCTTCTACGATGATAAAGTGGCTTAATGACTGGAAGAACAATCGTCCAGAAGGTGTCAAGGGCAAATTGATTGTATTACAAGTTGGAAATGCTTTTGATACAGACAATGCACACACTTTTATCAAACATAACGACAAAGATGTTTTTACCTTTGATAAAGCAGGAGGTTGTAGCAATACCGATCCGATGTTTGATAGAACTGATGGAGTACAAGTCGTACCAAAGGCAGTTTTGAGCGGTCAGATGATGGATGGTGCTTTGCAAATGTATAACATCGACCCAAAAAATGATATGCTTCTTATCGTTGCAGGAGGAGATAAAAAGCTTAAGGGGATGAAAGAAAATGCAGCTGCGATGGCTAGATTTGCATGGTCAATGCACTATTGGGGTATCCCTCACTATGCTGTATTGGATGGAAATATCCAATACATGCTCAATCCCAAAACAAATCCAGCTATCAAAGATCAAGGTATAAACTCTCTTGATGATCTCTTCGTCTCCACAGCTTCAACACCTCCTATGAGTGGTACTCACTCTATCAAAGAGGTAAAATCACTCCATCAAGAGGTGATGGCTACACTTGAGGAGATGATAAATGCAGTTGAATTTTGCCCAAGCAAATCATTTATCTTAGATGCAAGAAGTAGTGACGAATACAACGCTAACAATGCCATCAAGAAGTCTAAAACAGAAGCTAAAATATGTGGTGAAGATGGAAAATCACAATGCTTTACTGCCATAGAGGGGCATATCAAAAATGCCAAAAATATAGAATATAGCAATTTTATCATACAAGATGATGCTACCAAAGATACAAACGGTGATGGCAAAATCGATGGACTTGATGCATCTTTTCGTTTCAAAAGCAAAGATGAGATGCTTCATATGCTAACAGACAAGGGATATAATCCAAAAACACAAACCCTTTATACATATTGTCGAACAGGAACAAGAGCTGCTTTACCAGCATTTATAGGGATAGAGATTTTGCATATTCCAACCAAGCTATATGATGGATCGTGGATAGAGTGGGGTAGATTAGCCGGAAAAAGTGGCACAAAAGATGTCAATGGAAATATACTTTTACACTGTGATAGTCCATGGAGGACAGATATAGCTAAACTTACTGAAAATATCAAATACAATCCTTCTAATCTAGTGGCACCAAGAATAAGAGAAAATAGTCCTCTTGTGGCTGATGAGTATGCTTGTCATGCAGACAAGATGAAAAAAGATGATTATGAATATATGCATAGATAAAGAGAGTGGGAAGTAGCAAACATTGCTCTTTCCCATCAATCCATCGGTGTCAAAAACTTCAACTCAAGCATCTTGTCCACGATCTCTTTAAAGACTGGTGCGGCTGATTGTGAAGCGAAGTGGATGGATCCTTCTGGAGTTGGCTCGATTACAGTTACTCCTATGGTGTAGTGGTTATTTTTACCATTGGCAAAACCCAAAAATGAACTGTTATATATCTCTTCATAGACACCTCTGATTGCTATCTGTGCAGTTCCTGTTTTGCCTCCTACTTCCACTCCCTCGGTGATGGCATTTTTACCAGTTCCTTCATTTACCGTCTTTATCAAAAGCCTCTTCATCACTTCAGCTACACTTTTGGGGAGGACTCTTTTGGGTTTGGCTCTTTTTATCTCTTGAGTGTGTAGTATAGAACTTAACTTTTGACCAATTCCAGGATGTACCAAAAGACCACCATTGTTAAATACATTATAAGCTTGTAGAAGTTGAAAGAAATTCACCTTGATACCATATCCATAAGAGGCTGTTCCTTTAAAGATCGAGTTTTTTAGCTGGTAAATTGAGGGTATCGAACCCTTTAGCTCATAAGCTAGATCAATCCCTGTTCTTTTACCAAAACCAAAATCTCTTAATCCCTGAAAGTAACTAAGCTCATCGAGTCTTTGTGCTAGTTGAAACATACCGATATTGCTTGAGTGAACGATCACATTTTCTGCACTTAGATACTCATTTTTGTGCTCATCTGTGATGACTTTGTTTTTTATCTGGTATTCACCATTGTATGTTCGGATGATCTCATCAAGTGCTACTTTGTTTCTTTGATAGAGTAGGGCGAAAGTGATAGGCTTCATCACAGAACCTGGTTCAAAGATATATCTAATAGCTGAGATAGTCAATGCATCCGCATTCGTGATATTTGTGATATCGTATCGTCTTGAACTTGCTATGACTATGATCTTCCCACTTCTACTATCCATCACGGAAGCTATGATCTCTTTTGCTCCTAGCTCTTTTTGCTTGAAGTCTAGTATCTGTTCTATTGATCTTTGTAGTGGTATAGAGATAGATGTTGTTATGCTATAGCCGTCATATCTGTTTTTGACACTACTACTCTCATCTAGGATGATGTTATTTCTCACATCTCTTCTACCGACTATTCTTGTATCTTGGATACCCTCTAAATCCCTCTCATAAAACTTTTCGAGTCCATATGCCCCTTTGATTCTAGTGTATCCATCTTTTTCAAATTTTTTCACATAACCGATGACAGGGGTTAGACAATCTTTCAACGGATAGATCCTATACTCCCCACTCTCCAAAACCTCAAGTCCGTGTAGAAATTTTCTACTGTTTTTTCGATCTGTGTATTCGATAAATACTTTTAGTTTATAGAGTTTTGTGGCAAGTTGCTTTACATATCTTGCACTTTTTGAGTCTAGTTTATAAGTTATGGTAACAAAACCAAACTTGCTATCTATCTTTTCTCTAACCTCTTCTTTGTCTATGCCACTGTATGTAGAAAAGAGTTCTATAAAAAGCTCTTTTTTATTTGGGTCTATATTTCTAGTATCGACTACTGCTTTGTACAGCTTCTTACTAGTTGCTATCTTAAATCCCTGCGAAGATAGTATAGAGCCTCTAAGAGCTTTATCACTCTCTGTGACGACAAGTTTTGGGAGCTTTCTGTTGTCAGTTGTTATATGAATAAGCGTTCCGGCTAAAATAACAAATGCTAAAGCGATCAAAAAGAATATAAATGTAATTTTAAGCCGTTTGCTCTCGTTTGGATTCATTGTTTGATTATAATCAATCTACCTTTAAAAGATTTAATTTATCTGATGATTGAAGTTATAAAAGAGGTCAGTGGTGGGTCCACCAGGATTCGAACCTGGGACCACTCGGTTATGAGCCGAGTGCTCTAACCAACTGAGCTATAGACCCTTGGTTTAAAGAGCAAGAATAGTATCTAAAAGATGCTTAAAAATATATAAGAGAACAATTTAAACTACAAAGTAGCAATGTTCGAATAGTGCTACTTTTATGGCAGATGTAATATGAACTATTTTGATATAATGACAAAAAAGGAGTAACTATGAAAATCACAGAGGTTTTTTTGAAGAGTGTTAGAGATGTATTGAGTTTAAGTGTGATTAGAACTGCTTTTATGATTGGTGTTCCTCTTGCAATATTTTGGATAGCTGTTGGGAGTCTGTTATGGAATGGGACTCTACATTTTACGGAGTTTTTTATTGACTGGATACCTTTTTCTGTATTGAAAGCAAACGGTTCATTTTTGTTCGGTGGATTTATATGGTTTTTTGTTGTTCTCATAACTTATGGTGTGTTGATATCTTTGTTAAATATTTTTATCTTAGAACGCATAAAATCGAAGAACTATGTATATTTTGCTGTTGGTTTACTTTTACTAGTAGCACTTTTTTGGAGTCTGTTTGCTCTCACAAACTGGGATTTAGTTTATAGTGGTGTGATGAATATACTTGGTTGGTTTCCATTTAAAACGCTAAAAGATGGTGTTGCTTCGATGTTGGCAGCATTGATATATTACAATCTCTTTATAGCTTCTCTTGCCATTGTAGTACTGATCTATAGAAAATCATTTTTAAGAGATCTACAATCAAGGGAATATCCAGATGCTAAAATGTTGCAAAAAAACGATAGGGTTAAATTTTTGCCTGTTGCATTGAGGGATTTTGGGATCTTTTTTGTTTTGTTGATTATCTTTTTCCCATTGCTTTTTGTACCGTTTGTAAATGTGATTGTACAAGTGCTATTGTGGGGATGGCTAACCAAAGAGTCATATTTTTTAGCAGTAGCATCTTTATATGTCAAAGAGGATGAGTATGAACATCTCAAAGATCGTCAAGTAGCTAGATGGTCGATAGCTTCAGTCGGAGCTTTGTTAAATCTTGTTCCTTTATTGAATATATTAGCACCATTTTTTACCATGATCCTTTTCTTTCATTGGGTTATGTTAAATAAGAAATCAGTTTAGCAGACACAAAGGAAATTTATGAGAAGAGATCTTGGGCTAAAAGAGTT